>JALZND010000067.1 GCA_030857845.1 Bacteroidota bacterium
AATGCACCATTATTTGATATTTTGATAATATTATTATGGTCCACATCCATTTCTTTGTTCCTTTGTATCCTATTATTTATTTCCTCAGGGCTTTCCCTTCCTCTCTGAAGAAGCCTTTTTTCTATATTTGCTGGTTTGGCAGTTATCATTATCACCTGCATGTTTTCTTTTTTATCCTGGGCTACTTTCAAATATTCCCTTGACCCACTAATTACTACATTAAAACCCTGATTAACCCAAAAATTAATCTCTATCCCTATTCCATAATGTAAATCATGACTTTCCCAGTTAAATACAAACAAATTGCCGTTAAGCATAACTTTATATTCTTCTTTTGTGAGGGAGATATGATTTTCCTCGCCAACATCTGCCGGTCTTGTGATGTACCGATGGGCAAAAAGTACTTTAGAGCTGCCACTAATTTTTTTCTTTGCATAAATCATAATGGAATCTTTCCCCACTCCGGAAGAACCAATTACATAAAATATTTTTGCCATATTTCTAGATTATTAAGCTTTAAAATTGATCATCATTTAAAAGGAGAGATAAGATAAAATTAAATTTGAAGCATAGCACTATTTTTTTAATCCCATGGTAATCTCAAGCTCCACTTCTTCATTTAATTTATGTTCTAACTTTGCCTTTAGTACATCTAATTCTTCATTGCTCAAAGGGGTTTCTGAAATTATCTGCAGGGATAAACTCAAAGGTTTCATTTTCAATATCGAAATATCCCTTAAAATCAAGCCCTCCACTTCCCAATCGTCAAGGCTATTGATGATCCTGTTTTCGCGAACCATCCTGTTAAAGCCCAAGGCAAGTGGCAAGCTCACCAAAACCACCAGAATGGAAGAAAACACCAATCCTTTTTGAGCTAATTTAAAAGGGCTGAATCCCAGGAAAAGAAAAGTTACAGCTGCTGCTAAAATAATCCCTGCAAGGTTGGTCATTAAAAGTAGGAATGCCCCTGTAAAAATATTGGCATCGCCCCAGCCCATTCCTATACCTGAAACAGCCAGTGGTGGTACTAGTGCCACCGCAATTGCCACACCTGCCAAAGTTTTGGCAACTTCTTCGCGGGCGTGTGCATATGCCCCTGCAACACCTGACACTACCGCAATGCCAAGATCTAAAAGGTTGGGCCTTATGCGTGCTGTAATCTCTGAGTTGACATGATGTAGCGGCGTGATTAAAGTAATCAAGACCGCACATAAAAATGACAATAGAAGCCCAACTGCTACAGTAAAAGAGCTTTTGATAATTAAGTTTTTATTTTGCCTTAGCACCCCCATTGAAAGGGATATTATTGGGGACATAAGGGGGGCGAGTATCATTGCACCAATCACAACAGGGGAAGAATTGCCAAAAAGACCAAAAGTCGCAAGTATGGTAGACAGAATCATGAGTACCAGATAAGAAGATTTTGGTTCAGAATTTTCCTTCAAGACCTTGAACAGATCCTTAAATTCTTCTGTGCTGGCATGATTGATCAAAGGCAGCTTTTCTTTTATAAGTGCGTCACGGGTTTCACCAAAGGGCAAAGCTTTTATCCTTTTTTTTTCTCTTTGTGCAGGTACCGTTGTATCAGTATCAAGGTACCTGCCAGGGATTAGCAGCAACTGCTTTTTGTTCACAATGATATCCAAAGCTTTAGCACTTATCATTATCCCATCATTGAAGTAATCAAAAGGTCTTGGGCTTTCGATCTTTATTCTTTCGCTGCTTATATGGCCTGCAAAGGGTGGCAGCTTATGGTCTTTGCTTTTGCTAAAGACCGATTGGATTAAAAATGATAAAAGGCCAAAAAGACTTCTTGGTGAAATGATAATTGTATCAACAAGTCCATCATTTAGTAAAGATGATTTGAGGATCAATCTTGATAATAAGGAACTTTTTCCATGATTCACTGCCATAATGCCTACTGCGGCAGTCTCCAGGACATTGTCATCACCTACTTTTATGCTAAAGGGTTTTGATTGTAGCTTCCCTAAATTTGAAAGTAAATTTTTGCATCTTTTCCAAAATGAAGTTTTTTCAATATTATTGGTAGATGAAAGATTTAAGACATCACCTACTACAATAGCATTGAAAACAGTTAAACCATTGCAATACATCAGGTCCACTTTAAAATCTTTTTGATGCTCCAGGACATCTTTTATGGCATCATCCAAGTTGGGAGAAATGCCAAAGCTGGCTCGGGCCTGAATCAACTTGGGATGAGGGAGCATCCCTAAAAGCCATTTTTTTTCAACAAATGCAGGACATAGGTCTTTTAAAGAATCATCACCAATATATACAGCAACAGTTTCATTTTCTCCTATGGCAGGTAAATTAGCAATTTTGTATGGGATTAACTCTTTGAGATGATAGCCTAAAAGCGGAACAATCTCTTTTTTCACAAATGATTCTTCTGCAGGATCAAAAAGTAAGTGAATTTTCTTCATAAACTTAAAATAAAAAAAACAACAGTTTATAGGTCTTAAGTTATGGAATATTTTTTAGTACATAAAAGATAGCTGCCACAGAATTATAAAGTAAGTAAATCAAATTCAGGGTTTTATGTTAATCTGGTAATAGCTTTGCCAAATATGTTGCAAATAATTAATTTTAAATCCATAAGTATCTATTACCAACATTGAAGTTATATGAATCAATATTGTGGACAAAAAGGATGAGTAATTAATCTAATGACTTTAAAAACAGAATGAATAATTAATAAAATTTAATTAATCATTTCAAAAATCTGCCTGCTTATAAATTTTACTATTGACGATGTTAAGAATTGAATATGTTTTATTGGTTTTAATCATTACGAATTGATTGATCTTAATCAACTACTTTCTAGGCCAATATTCGCTACAAGTTCATTATAAGTTTTGAACATTGAGTAAGAATAATATATATGAAAAGGTTTTGTTTCAAATAAGTATTATCTGGCAAAATTACCTTAAAAAAAAGGCCCGCATTTTGAAATTGCGGGCCCTTTAATAAAATAAGAATTTTACCTTATCAGGTTAAAAAACCTGCTCCACCTGATCCTGTTTATAAAGTTTTCATTTGGGTCCAAAGAGAGCCAAATAAAGAATGCTTTTCCTACTATATGGTCTTCAGGGACAAAGCCCCAGAACCTGGAATCTTCTGAATTATGGCGATTATCGCCCATCATGAAATAATAATCTTGCTTAAAGGTATATTGGGTAACTTCTTCTGTGCCGATAAACAATTTATCATTTTCTATCCTTACATCTTTATTTCCTTCATAATGCTTGATTACTGTTTCATATATAGCAAGGTTTTCTTTGTTAACAGGGATTGTTTCCCCTTTTGATGGCACGTGAAGTGGGCCATAAAAATCTGGGTTCCACGGTGTAACGTCTGCATCAGGAAAAATCCTCGGGTTTACCATATCATCAGTAAGTTTGATAAAAGTACCATCAGGATTAAGGGTAGCCTGCGATACTTCCTCAATAAAAGCCAGAGAGCGTAGTTGTTCTGCAGTTTCTGGTGTGGTATGTACCTGATATCCCCTGCCAGGTATAAAATGGATATCCGTTATGTCATAGTTACGGAATACGCGTTCATTTATGGTGCCCTGGGTTTTAAGTTGATAGCTGAACTGCATCTTGGGAGGGTTTTCTATTGGCTCTCCATTCACATAAACCTGCTTGTCACGTACTTCAATATTGTCTCCCGGAATGCCGACGCATCTTTTAATATAATTTGTTTTCAGGTCGGTAGGATAGCGTAGTTCTGGTGGATAGTTAAATACTACCACATCATTGCGTTTTACACTGGAAATCCCCGGCAGCCTGTACTGGGGCAATTGGATCCAATCTACATAAGAGGGAATATTAGTCCCCCAAATTGTTTGATGGGTGAGGGGTACCTGCAAGGGCGTTTTGGGAGTTCGTGCCCCATAATGCATTTTGCTTACAAAAAGAAAGTCTCCTACCAAAAGTGATTTTTCCATGGAAGGAGTGGGTATGGTAAAAGCTTCCATTAAGAGCCACCTGATTATTGTTGCAGCAATTACTGCAAATACAACTGCATCAACCCATTCCCTGGTTTTGGATTTTGGCGCTTTTGGCCTTTCTGGTTTTGCTGTTCTGCTTCTAGTTTTAAAATTCATTTTCGTCTCTACGGGTTATTTTTTCGGTTGAGGTAAGCATAATGCGTTCAGCCGTTTTAATCAACAATTTTAGCAATACTTTTTAATAATTGATGCGCCAAGTCCATGATGATTTTTATGAAAATGTCGATAACAAAAATCGATCTAAAGTTTCAAAAAATCATCCATATTTAAAACACCTTTTTTATCAATGATCCATTCAGCTACCAAAACTGCCCCAAGGGCGAAGCTTTCTCTTTTATGAGCGGTATGCTTGATTAAAATCTCATCTAGGTCTGAGGAATATTTTACTGTATGCGTGCCTGGGATACCAGCTTCCCTGAAAGATATAATTTCAAGGTTTTCAGTATTATTGGAAGGTTCATTTGCCCATGACTTTTTAGTCTCATAATATTCCAGGACGCCTTCGGCCAATGTTATAGCAGTACCACTTGGACTGTCTTTTTTTTCAGTATGGTGAATTTCCTCTAGGGAAACTGTATAGGAGGGATGCTTCCGCATCAAACCTGCAAGGTATTTATTAAGTTTGAAAAAAAGGTTTACCCCTACACTAAAATTTGAAGCGTAAAAAAAGGTGCCATTGTTCTTTTTGCAAAGAGCTTCAGCTTCTGGTTTTTTATCGAGCCAACCTGTAGTCCCAGAAATAATGGGGACATTGTTTTGCAGGCAAAATTTAACATTTTCAAAAGCTGCATCTGGCTGGGTAAATTCTATCGCTACCTGTGCATTGCCAATATCAGCATATGTTAGCCGGTCTTCCCGGTCAATAGCCTTGACTATGGAATGTCCTCTTTCAATGGCTATTTTTTCAATAGTTTTGCCCATTTTTCCATACCCAAGAATCAAAATATTCATGAAATTAAAACTTTAATGTTAAAGATATACCTGCAAACCTGGTATTGTTTTCCAATAGGACACCTGCCGGGGCAACTTTCATTGAAAGGTCGTCACCAAGTTCAAAGCTTTGTAAATGAGCATCGACCATGGCATCGGCAATATTTAATAAATATACAAGCCCGGAAATGATAATTAGATAATCCCTGTCACGCCTATACCTGTCTATAGTTCGCCTAACATTATCTTCTGGCCTGGAACCTCCAATTGAGGGTATATACACACTTCCCGTGGTGCCTTCCTTGTTTAAATAAGTGAACAATGCACTTTTAAGATCAATATACCTTGTGTGGTTCCAATTAATACTATAAACCAATACCCCTGTGCCTGCATATATTATGGGGATCTTCCAAAACCGGCCATTATAAGCTTGCCCCAGGCCCGGAAGTACAGCAGAGTACAAACTCGCGCGCCTAGGGGAGTGGGTATAATATTTTTCCCTTTCCAAAGGTGTCAGGTAGTCAGGAGGATCAACTTCTAGCTCTCTTTCTTCAAGCTCGGTCGTGTCTCTTTGTAGCTGGTAAGGCAGCTCCTGAGAAACAGCACTTAAGCTCATTCCCATCCATAAAAAAAATAAAACAGAAGACTTGAACAAAAGGATTTTTACCCAAGGAAAATGGCTTTCCAAGAGTAATTTAGCTAAAGTATTTGCCAGGACTTTGTTATTTTTCAATTTAAATAGCTAAAATTTCCAGTATCCTGTTGAGGTCTTCGTCAGATACAAAAGGGATTTTTATTTCGCCCCGGTTGTTTTCATCTCTACGCACCTGTATTTTGGATCCAAAATGGGACGACAATTTGTTTTGTAGATGCTTTACCTCAAATTCTTTGTCCAGGTTTGGCACCTTGGCAGGAGAATTGTCTTTAGGTTGTTCTGTCACAAGATTCCTCACAAGGGCTTCTACCTTTCTTACAGAAAGGTCTTCATCAATTATTTTTTTGTAGACTTCCAGTTGCAGGTCGGCATTTTCAATATTGATGATTGCCCTCGCATGGCCCATAGTAATTTTATTGTCCCTAAGGCCAATCTGGATATCCGGTGGCAGTTTAAGCAACCTCAAGTAGTTGTTTATTGTTGTCCTGTTTTTTCCAACCCTGTCTCCCAGCTCTTCTTGTTTCAGGCTGCATTCGGTCAGCAGGCGTTGATAGCTAAGTGCAATTTCAAGTGCATTAAGATTTTCCCTCTGGATATTTTCTATAAGGGCCATCTCCAACATTTGTTGGTCATTTGCTGTTCGCACATAAGCGGGAATATTTTCCAAACCCGCCATCTTGGAAGCCTGATACCTTCTTTCGCCAGCTATAAGCTGATAGCTGTCTTTGTTGAGTTTTCTTACGGTTATAGGCTGTATAATCCCTTGGATCCTGATAGACTCAGCAAGTTCTTCCAAAGCACCTTTGTCAAAAAATGTTCTGGGTTGAAATGGATTCACCTCTATGGATTTAAGAGGTATTTCGTCCATAAAATTGGCAGATGACCTTTCAGTGGACCTATCATTTAAATGAGATGCAGAATCCTCTAAAAGAGCCCCTAAACCTCTACCTAATGCATTTCTTTTTTTTGGTAATTTATTTTCACTCATGATTAGCTTTTAGCGATTAGCAGGTAGCATGTAGCTATGCAATAAGCACTTGAATATTGTTTTGTAAAAAATTAAAATTATTTTACCATGTTGTTTTTTTCAAGGATTTCCCTTGCCAGGTTTAGGTAAGCCATAGCACCTTTGCTTTCGGCATCATGGGCTATTGCTGGTATTCCAAAACTCGGAGCCTCACTTAATTTAATGTTCCTTGGTATCAGTGTACGGAATACCATTTGTTTGAAGTGCGTATTTACTTCATCAACTACCTGGTTTGAAAGCCTGAGCCTCACATCGTACATGGTAAGAAGGATGCCTTCTATAGCCAATTTTTTATTTAAACGGGTCTGAATAATTTTAATTGTATTTAAAAGTTTGCCCAACCCCTCCAAAGCAAAATATTCGCATTGTACGGGGATTATTACAGAATCGGAGGCTGTAAGGGCATTGATGGTAATCAAACCTAAAGATGGAGAGCAATCAATGATCACGAAGTCATAGTTTCCTTTCACTTCCTGAAGGGCGTCCTTCATTTTTTCTTCCCTGTTTTCCAGGTTTACCATTTCTACTTCAGCTCCTACCAAATCAATATGGGAAGGGAGCAAGTCTAGAAAATTTATGTTAGTAGGCATAATTATGTCTTTGGCGGCAATGCCATCGACCATACATTCATATATACTTGTTTTAATTTCCCTAGGGTTCAGCCCTACACCCGAAGTAGAATTTGCTTGTGGATCAGCATCTACCACCAATGTTTTATAATCAAGTGCAGCCAAGCTAGCTGCTAGATTTATCGCGGTGGTAGTTTTGCCAACGCCTCCTTTTTGGTTGGCAATAGAAATGATTTTACCCATTAGAAATATTATAATGTTATATTTTCGCCGATTTTTAACAAAACCAGGTTTTTGTTTTTTTCTTTTGCTGTACTTTTTATTTTATCATGATCAATCTGAATATACGGGAAAGTATCATAATGCATCCCAATGATGGTATCAACCTGTACAAAGTTAGCTGCTTTTGCTGCATCATTAATATCCATTGTAAAATTATCTCCAATAGGCAAAAAAGCAAAATCAAGTTTATAATCTTCCGCAATTAATTTCATGTCCATATGCAAGGCGGTGTCGCCCGCATAGTAGAAGGTTTTGCCCGGCGTTTCAAACACAAAACCCGCAGGGTTGCCTCCATAGCTTGCATCAGGCATGCTGCTTGAGTGCACAGCGTTTACCATTTTAACGGTACCAAAATCAAATTTCCATTTTCCGCCATGGTTCATTGGGTGGACGTTCTCCAATCCCTTTTTTTCAAACCAGCCTATCACTTCATAAGTTGACACCAACTGTGCATTTGAGTTTTTATAAATCATTTCCACATCAGCAACATGGTCATTATGGCCATGCGATAGAAAAATGTAATCTGGCTGGATCTTGGTTACATCTATATCTCTTGCCAAAGGATTCGGGGTGATGAATGGATCGATCAGGATTTTTTTATTATCAATGATAATCAAAAAACAAGAGTGGCCATAGTATGTAATTTCCATATAAATAATGCTTTTCAAAAAAAATATGAACTTCGTACCTAAGTCGCGCACCTAATAGTAAGCTTCAAAGTTATTAAAAATTTGTTGACTGGCAATTTTTTGTTGCCTCCGAGTTGTTGGATCCATGGAGCATAGTCAAATCATTCTAATTAACCAATCCCATTAAAAATTTTTAAATCATTGGCTAAGTATTGTTCCTGTGTATAATAAGAGGGTTAGGTTCTAGCATCGGTTTAAAAAAAGAAGCCTCAAATTTGAGGCTTCAAAATATTTTAATTTTTTGTCTTTTTTGTTTTTTTAACTTCTTCTGTGGTTTTCATTGCATCCTCAAGCCTTTGTTGAAATTTCGACTTTTTCTTGTTCACATTTTTCTTTTTGTTTTCTTCAAGGACTAGTTTTATTTTTTCCTCATCCACAAATGTACGGATCAATGCCTGCTGGCCGAAAGTTACAATGTTTGCAACTAAATAATAAAAGGTTAACCCTGCAGAATAACTGTTAAGGAAGAACAAAAACATTATAGGCATTACATATTGAACAGTTTTCATAGGCCCTTGAACGGTATTCATCTGGCTGTTGGACATGGTCAACAAAATAGTGGAAGCTGTCATCAACAAAGTAAACAAGCTCACATGGTCTCCATACGCAGGTATTTTAAATGGAAGCGACATGATGGAGTCATAAGTGGATAAATCATGTGCCCAAAGAAAAGACTCTTGCCTTAGCTCTATGGAATTAGGAAAAAAGTTGAACATAGCCAAAAGGATTGGCAGCTGTAATACCATTGGTATACAACCACTTAAAGGGTTAATACCAACCTTTTGATAAAGCTGCATTTGCTCCGCTTGTGCCTTTTGCATATCCCCCTCATATTTTTCTTTTATAGCATCCAGTTCAGGCTTGAGGACTTTTGTCTTTGCCATGGAAACATATGACTTATAAGAAAGGGGAAACAGGATCAATTTAATAATAAGGACCAGTATGATTATGATGATCCCATAATTTGCTATATAATCCTGAAGGAAATTAAATATAGGGATGATTAGGAATTTGTTGAACCAGCTGAAAATCCCCCATCCTAAATAAACATTCCTGGAAAATTCAGGGGCTACTTTTTTTAGTATCTGATAATTATTGGGCCCTAAATAATAGGTAAAATTTCCATTGCCCTGATGAAGGTCCTGCAAAGCAAGGTTCATTAAAACTTCAGCAGACTTTACCGTGCTGGTATCTCCGGGGTTAATTTCAGTTGAAACTACACCGTTGGCAAAAGTTGTATTTTCCCTGGCAATTATGGCTGTTGTAAAAAACTTTTGTTTTTTGGATATCCAAACAACCGGACTGTTGAGCTGCTCTTGTTCTTTGTCTAATGAAGTTTCACTGAGGTGATCAAAATCACCATTAGCAAGGTAGTAGTTTACCGTGGTAACGTTCCTTAGTTCTTCCAGGTTTTGTTCCACCTTTTTTATATGGTTGACCCAATAGAATTGTACCTGGTCGCTTGTAACTATGTTTTCCAGGTCTTGAAATTTAACGTCGTAGCCTATCTCGTAACCTTGGTCAGGCAGTGAATAAGTCTGGACAATACTTTGGCCGGAGCCAAGGTTTAGCGTATAGGTAACAGTTGAAACCTCCTTTTCACCAATTACTGCCCTGTCTTCCTGTACTTCAAAAAATAGTTCCGAAATATCTATTTTACCTTGTAACGTATTAAACATCAAGCTGATACCACTGCTGTTTTCATCTAATAGATAAAGAGGCTTTTTGTCAAAAGTCAAATAATGTTTTAGAAGTACATCTTTAAATGTTCCGCCTTGATTTTTCAAGGTAATCCTGATATCTTCATTTTCCAGAATGGATTCTTTAGTTTTGCCTTCGGCCCTTTCAGCAAAAGCACCTAACCTTTCCTGGTTTTGGGCCCTGTTTAAAGAATCTTGTTGTGGGGCAATAGTTGTAGGTTCAAGTACTGCGCTGGTAATTTCCCTTCTTTGTACAGCGGTAGTGTCTATACCTGAGGTACCAGGTTCTGGTATTGGAGGTGAAAAGAAATAGAAGTACACCAATACCAACAATGATATTAATAATAAACCGGTAACTTGGTTTTTGTCCATGATTAAAAATTAGGAGATTTTGTATTCAATATTTTGTTCTTTTTCTTTTTTATGCTCTAAAGCTGCCTTAACAAAGCTAACGAACAAAGGATGAGGACTTAATACAGAGCTATTGAGTTCGGGATGAAACTGTGTTCCGATAAACCAGGGATGACCAGGGATTTCAACAACTTCAACGAGGTTGAGCTCGGGGTTTGTCCCTGCTGCTACCATGCCATTTTTTTCATACTCTTGAAGATAATTGTTGTTGAATTCATAACGGTGCCGGTGCCGCTCTTGAATTTCAGGCTTTCCATAAATTTTAACAGTGTTGCTGTTTTTTTTCAGCTTGCAAGTATAGGCACCTAAGCGCATAGTTCCGCCCTTAATGGTAATATTTTTTTGGCCTTCCATTAAACATATAACCGGGTTGGGCGTATCGGGGTCTATCTCTGTAGAATTTGGGAGTTCCAAACCAAGTACGTTTTTGCCAAATTCTATTACGGCGGCCTGCATGCCAAGGCATATACCAAAGAATGGGATTTTGTTTTCCCTCGCGAATCGGACTGCTTCAATTTTCCCGCCAATACCTCTTGCTCCAAATCCAGGCGCTACCAGTATTCCGTCAAGCTCAGCAAACAATTGAGAGGAATTTTCCGGGGTGATATCTTCAGATGCTATCCACTTTAAGTAAACTTTACATTCATTGTAAGTACCGCCATGGATAAAAGATTCCACTATGGATTTATAAGCATCGGGAAGTTCAACATATTTACCTACAAGGGCAATACTCACATCGGCAGTTGGATTTTTAAGTTTGCCCAGAAACTCTTTCCATTGTTCAATATCAGGTTCAGTTTTGGCAGAAAGTTCAAGCTTTGCCAGCACCCTTTCGTCAAGCTTTTCTTTGCGCATCAATAATGGCACATCATAAATGGTTTCTGCATCTAATGCTTCTATCACAGAATTGATGTGGACGTTACAAAATAATGCAAGTTTTTTCCTGATCTCCATGGGAAGGTGGTGCTCAGAACGGCATACAAGGATATCAGGTTGAATGCCCGCTTCCAGAAGTTGCTTTACAGAATGCTGTGTTGGTTTTGTTTTAAGCTCCCCGGCAGATTTCAAATAAGGAACAAGCGTAAGGTGCACCACCAAAAAATTGCTTGGGCCCAGCTCCCATTTTACTTGCCTTACAGCCTCTATAAATGGCAATGATTCTATATCGCCAACACAACCACCAATTTCAGTAATTACAATATCATAGTCGCCAGTTTCACCCAAAAGAAAAAAATTCCTTTTGATTTCGTCCGTAATATGGGGCACGACCTGTACTGTTTTGCCAAGAAAATCACCTTGTCGTTCACGGGTAATCACATTATTGTAAATACGGCCAGTTGTGACATTGTTAGCCTGGGATGTCTTTATATTTAAAAATCTTTCGTAATGCCCTAAATCAAGGTCTGTTTCAGCTCCATCATTGGTCACATAGCATTCGCCATGCTCATAAGGGTTTAGCGTACCCGGGTCAATATTTATATAAGGGTCAAATTTTTGGATTGTTACACGCAAGCCCCTTGCTTGCAAGAGTTTGCCC
>JALZND010000068.1:0-8945 GCA_030857845.1 Bacteroidota bacterium
TACTGTGTATCGCACACATCGAGTAATCATAGTTTACGGCATGGACTACCAGGGTATCTAATCCTGTTCGCTACCCATGCTTTCGTGCCTCAGCGTCAGTTATAGTTTAGTAAGCTGCCTACGCTATCGGGGTTCCTTATGGTATCTATGCATTTCACCGCTACACCATAAATTCCGCCTACCTCAACTATACTCAAGTCATACAGTATCAATGGCACTGCGACAGTTGAGCTGCCGTCTTTCACCACTGACTTACATGACCGCCTACGCACCCTTTAAACCCAATAAATCCGGACAACGCTTGCACCCTCCGTATTACCGCGGCTGCTGGCACGGAGTTAGCCGGTGCTTATTCACCAGGTACCGTCAATTATCCACGCATGGACGTTTTCTTCCCTGGTAAAAGCAGTTTACAACCCAGAAGGCCGTCTTCCTGCACGCGGCATGGCTGGTTCAGGCTCTCGCCCATTGACCAATATTCCCTACTGCTGCCTCCCGTAGGAGTCTGGTCCGTATCTCAGTACCAGTGTGGGGGATCATCCTCTCAGACCCCCTACCCATCATTGCCTTGGTAGTCCGTTACACTGCCAACCAGCTAATGGGACGCATGCCCATCTCTTACCACCTCAGTTTTGATCATAGTGCGATGTCGTACCATGATATTATGCGGTATTAATCCCCGTTTCCGGGAGCTATCCCCCTGTAAGAGGTAGGTTGCATACGCGTTACGCACCCGTGCGCCACTCGCCAGCCACCGAAGTGCTGATGCCGTTCGACTTGCATGTATTAGGCCTGCCGCTAGCGTTCATCCTGAGCCAGGATCAAACTCTCCATTGTAAGTGTTCTTAAATGTTGTTCTGATCTACTGTCTCGTTCTCAAAGTTATTCCAACCTTCAACCATTGCTGATCTTGATCGAGTTCACATTAAGTGGTTTGCTATCTTGTTTTCCATCTATTCAAAGAACTTTTGCAAATCCCCCGCATACTATGCCGAGTCCTTGCTGTGCTGTTATCAAGGCTTCCCCTCTTTAACGTTTTATTTATTGATTTTAGGCCGTTCAATACTTTTGCCCGCCGCCCCGGCTTTCCGGTACGGCAATTATTTGTTTTCCCTTTTTTAGGCGCATAAAATCACCTTTCTTATCTTGGTTGCGCTCCTGATTTTGGAACGGATGGCAAAGTTAAGAAGTAACTTTTTGTTAACCTAAAACTTCCAGAGTTTTTTTGTTTTTATTTTTGGTCTCCCCTTCTTCCTGTCCAGCTTCTTTTTGTGGAGGGCGCCATCTTTTTTCGGCGCCGCTTTGGTATAACTATTTTGCCGGTGAACTTAGTTCCATCAGGTGGAAATATTTTTCCATTGCCCGGCAATTATATGCTATTGTCTAAATAACAAGCTTTCAAACCTTAAAAGGCAATCTTTTTTGCCTTTTCCCCTTATTGAGGATGCAAATGTAAGTGGATTTTTTATATCCGCAAAACTTATTTGCAATTTTTTTATCTTATTTTTCGGAAGGACTGTGGATGCAATTTGCCCTGCACAATTTCATATTGTTGCGGGCTGCAGGTTTGTCTTTCGGGTTTCCCATTTTGATTAACCGCAACAGGCACATTGAAAGTTCCTGAGAAGTTAATTTTTTAAAGGCCTTTCTATTAGGGCTGCGTGACAGCAGGCTGCAAAGCAGTAAGCGTTCGCCACTGTGCAAAAACCATATCCGCTGCACTATGGTTCCCTAGTTGACGAAAAAATTACTATTTTTCAGCTGAGTGACTATCTTATAATGGTTGATCCAGATTATTAATCCCTCCTGAAATTTGATCAGGTGAGGTCTGTATAAAATACAATTGATTAAAAAGATTAGCTAGATGATGACATAGAAAGGCAGTTTTATAAACAATTAAAGAAAAGAATAGGCTGACCATTGATGCCAGCCTTAGAATAATTGCTTAAACTATTTAAAAGCAAGGTATGCTATGCTATTACCTCACTCCTTATTATAGTCTGTGTCCTGTCCGGACCTGTTGAAATTAGGTTTATAGGAACTTGCAGCTCTTGTTCAAGATAAGTAACATATTCCTGTAGCTCTACTGGTAATGTTTCATAATCCTTAATTTCTTTTAGGTTTTGATGCCAACCTTTAAAGGTTTTATAAATCGGTTTAAGCTCAACCTGGTTGATTTCATATGGAAATACATCTACCTGGCTGCCATCAGGCAATTGATAATGGGTGCAAACCTTAACTTCTTTGAGAATGTTAAGCACATCGGCTTTCATCATAAAAAGCTGGGTAACACCATTGATCATAATGGTATATTTTAATGCAGGTAAATCCAGCCATCCACATCTCCTTGGCCTTCCAGTTGTAGCACCAAATTCATTTCCTTCTTTTTGTATCAGCTTCCCTACCTCATCAAACAATTCTGTAGGGAAAGGCCCACTTCCTACCCGTGTACAATATGCCTTGAATATTCCAAATACCTCACCAATATTTTTAGGGGCCACACCAAGGCCTGTACATGCGCCCGCAGCCATTGTTGTGGAGCTTGTTACAAATGGATAGCTTCCAAAATCAACATCCAACAAAGATCCTTGAGCCCCTTCTGCTAAAATTGTATCGTCAGAGCTTATTGCTTTATTGACCATATATTCACTGTCCACCAATTGAAATTGTTTTATAAAATCTATGGCATTGAAAAACTGGACTTCAAGTTCTTCAAGGTTGTAAGTAAAATTATGGTGGCCCAAAATAGATTTATGTTTGCTGACCAGGCTATTATACCTGTCTTTAAAATCTGGCAATAATATATCGCCAATCCTTAGGCCAACCCGGGCGATCTTATCCTGGTAGGTAGGGCCAATCCCTTTTAAGGTAGAACCTATTTTAAGGTCACCTTTATCATTTTCATAAGCAGCGTCTAATAACCTATGTGTAGGAAGTATTATCTGTGCCTTTTTGGATATGAATAGGTTTTGCTCCAGGGGCAAATTATATTTTTTCAGTGCCAATATCTCTTTTTGTAAGATCACAGGGTCAAGAACAACACCATTGCCAATAACATTTTTTATATCTGCCCTAAATATGCCCGAAGGGATTTGATGAAGTATATGTTTGATCCCATCAAATTCTAATGTGTGGCCAGCATTGGGCCCACCTTGGAACCTGGCAACCATATCGTATTTAGGCGCTAAAAAATCAACAATTTTACCTTTTCCTTCATCGCCCCATTGAAGGCCTAATAAAACATCTAATTTCATTTTTTATTTTTTTTTAAGGAATGAGTTTATTCCTTTAAAGTTATATGTTAGTTATGTGTGTCAATTCGTAAAGGGATATACTAACCTATAGTTTCGAAAATTGATCAATAGCTTCATTCCGGTTTTCTACAATATTTAAAATTGCATACAGTTTTGTAATAATCAAAAGTTTTTTAACCTGGTCAGAAGGGTTTATCAAAAAAACATCCCCACCTTTATTCCGAAATTTTGTAAGTATTGTGATCAATAATCCAATGCCGCTGCTATTGATAAATCTCAAATTGGAAATATCAATTGCACAAAATAATATATTTTCTTCTATTGATGCTTCGATAAGTTCAATCAGACTGCGTTCTAAACTTATTTCAATAAGGTCCCCATTCAGATTGAGCATTAATACTTGATTATGGATTTCGGATGAAAAATCTATCATTGTTTCTTTTCTATAGGGATTAATGCACTAATTTTGGCACGGCAATCTCCACAAACACCATAGAGGTTTAATGAGTGGTGAAGGATTGAAAAATTCAACAATTCTCCCACCATAGTTTGTATATTATGGATCCTGGGATCACAGAACTCAACTACCTTATGGCATTCGGTACAGATAAGATGATCGTGCTGCCTGTACCCGTATGATTTTTCATATTGTGCAAGGTTTCTCCCAAACTGGTGCTTGCTTACCAGATCGCATTCAACCAATAAATCCAAAGTGTTATAAACTGTTGCCCTACTCACACGGTAATTTTTATTTTTCATACTGATATACAGGGATTCAACATCGAAATGTCCGTTCCGTGTATATATCTCTTCTAAAATTGCATATCGTTCGGGAGTCTTCCTAAGCCCTTTATTTTCTAAATAGGCTGTAAAGATCTTTTTAACTTCCACGAACATGGTCTCGTTAAGGGCCATAATTTTGTTTATTGCACAATTATAAAATAATAAGATTTAGTATTTCAATTAATAAGAGAAATAGTGGAGGATACAGAAAAGGTTTTTGGCAGATTGGCTTTAATGATGTATCATATATCATTAAATTTAGGAATCGAACCTGCTCAAGGAAACTACCCCGTTTACATTTTCCAGTTTTTTTATCAGCAGGTCAAGATGGCTTGTATCCTGAACATAAAGCATGATATTGCCTTCAAATATACCGTTGTCAGTACCTATAGTGAGTGACCTCATATTAACTTTTAATTCGCTGGAAATGATATTGGTCACATCATTGATCAAGCCTACACGGTCTGTCCCTACAATTTTCAAACCTGCAAGAAATGCTATTTTTTTCTGGCTGGTCCATTTTGCCTTTACCACCCGATAGCCATAATTGGATAGTAATTCAATAGAATTGGGACATGAGGTTCGGTGGATTTTAATTCCTTCATTCACCGTAACAAACCCAAAAACATCATCCCCGGGAATGGGATTACAACATTTCGCAAGTTTATAGTCAATTACGTCCATATCCTCCCCTATCAGTAAGATATCCCTTTCTTTTCCGGTGATAGAAGAAATTTCCTTTTCAAATGATTTTGCATCGGAGATCTTATCGCGGTTTTTATGCTGCGTCTCCTTTTTTATTTTTTTAAACTTCTTGATTTCCCTGGGGTCGATCAAGCCCTTCCCTATCTTATAATATAAATCAAAAATTGTTTTGAGATTAAAAAAGGCCCTTACCTGGTTTACTGATTCCAGGTTTGGTTCAATTTTCATTTGTTTTAATTTCCTGAATACAATTTCTTTGCCGTCTACTGCAGCAATTTTCTTTTCTTCTTTAAGGACGTCTTTTATTTTTGCCTTGGCCTTTGAGCTTACAACAAACCTGAGCCAGTCTTCGCTAGGTTTTTGCTTGCTTGAAGTTAAGATTTCTACCTGGTCCCCATTGTTCAAAATATAATTGAGGGGCACCAGTTTCTGATTTACCTTGGCCCCAAGGCATCTTGCACCAATTTCAGAATGTATTTCAAAAGCGAAATCAAGTGCAGTGGCACCATGTGGAAGGGTTTTCAATTCGCCCTTAGGGGTAAAAACAAAAACTTCTTCGTTAAATAAATTAGACCTAAAATCGTCTACAAATTCAAGTGCTGAGGAGTCATTTTGTTCCAGCATGTCACGGACCCTGCTGATCCACTGTTCCAGTCCAGAGCCCCTTCCTGTAGGGTTATCTTTATATTTCCAATGGGCTGCATACCCCTTTTCTGCAATTTCATCCATCCTGCTAGTCCTGATCTGCACCTCAACCCACTGTCCTGTGCTGCTCATTACGGTTGTGTGCAACGATTCGTAGCCATTTGCTTTTGAGGTGCTTATCCAGTCCCTCAGCCGGTCCGGGTTGGGCTTGTAAAAATCAGTGACGATAGAATATACCTGCCAACAAGCTGCTTTTTCATTTTCAGGTGTGGTATCTATTATGACCCTGATAGCAAAAAGATCATACACCTCATCAAAAGGAATATTTTGTTTTCGCATTTTGTTCCATATAGAATATATGGATTTTGGCCTTCCCTTAATTAATATGTCCAGGTCTTGCCTTGAAAGTTCTTTTTGGATAGGGGCAATAAAGTTCTTTATGAATTTTGCCCTTGCTGCCCTTGTTGTATTGATTTGTTCTACAATTGACCGATATGCTTCAGTTTCTGTATATTTTAAATAAAGGTCTTCAAGCTCGGATTTGATGGTATAAAGTCCGAGCCTATGAGCCAGAGGTGCATAAAGATAAATTGTTTCTGATGCAATTTTTAGCTGTTTTTGCCTTGGCATGCTTTCCAGCGTGCGCATATTGTGCAACCGGTCGGCAAGTTTTACCAGGATTACCCTTACATCTTCTGAAAGGGTAAGCAGCATTTTCCTGAAATTTTCGGCTTGTTGCGAACTGCCATGTTCAAATACGCCAGAAATTTTTGTGAGCCCATCAATGATCCTTGCCACCTTTGTTCCAAACTCCCGCTCAACATCTTCTATTTCCATTTCTGTATCTTCCACCACATCATGGAGTAGTGCGGCAACAATTGATGTAGTGCCCAGGCCAATTTCGTCCACACAAATTTGGGCTACTGCCAAAGGATGATAAATATAGGGCTCCCCGGACTTTCTGCGCATTTCCTTGTGGGCTTCAAGGGAAGTACTAAATGCCCTCTTTATAGTTCTGGCATCCCCGTCTTTTAGTATAGGCTTAGAATGCCTCAACAATTTTCTATATCTTCTTAATATTTCCTTCTTCTCTTCTTCAAGATCAATTGTAATCATACTAACCACTACAATAATTTTTATTTAAAATATCCTTTGACATAAAAAATTTAAGCTAATGTATTGAAATTAATAAAACATTATTTACTTTTGCATTCCAATTTATATTATGCGGATGTGGCGAAATTGGTAGACGCACTAGACTTAGGATCTAGCGCTTTACGGCATGGGGGTTCGAGTCCCTTCATCCGCACTCTTATACCCTCGATCAGGATATTATAACATCCTGATTGAGGGTTTTTAGTTACAAAAATTGTCATTTTTTTTATCATTTAAAGGCTGAAGCTTTGGATATCACACTAGATAAAAAGACCCCCACAGAGGCTTTAATTAAAATTACATTAAAAGAGACTGATTACCAACCTAAAGTTGAAGAAAAACTTAAAGAGTACAGTAAAAAAGCCTCGATCAAAGGATTCCGCCCAGGTAAGGTCCCTTCCGGATTAATTAAAAAAATGTATGGAAAATCCATCTTGATTGACGAAATCAACCATTTATTGTCACACTCCCTCACAGACTATATTAAGAGCAATGATTTAAAAATCCTTGGCGAGCCACTTCCCAACTTTAAGGAAGGCAATGAGATAGACTGGGACAATCAAAAAGAATTTGAATTTATTTATAACATAGGATTGGTAGATAATTTCGATTTCAAACTGGATGATAATATTCAGGTAAATAAATATAAAATAGATATTGACGAAAAGTACCTTCAAGAATCAATTGATAACCTGCTTAACCAATTTGGCAATAGTAAAGAAGCTGAATTAAGTGAAGCAAAAGATCAATTATTCGGTACTTTAAAGCAAGATGATGCCCAAATTGAAAAAGAAATTTTATTGCCTTTAGAGGATGTTACCGAATCGGAAAGGCAAATATTTATCGGGAAGAAAGCCGAAGATGAAATTTCTTTTGACATAAAAAAGACATTGCGAGATGAGGAAAAGCTTTCTGAGCTGCTAGAGAAATCACCAGAAGAAGTATCACAACTTACCGGGACATTTTCTTTTACAATAAAAAAAATAAGCAGGAATGCACCTGCCGAGCTCAACCAGGAGTTTTTCGACAAAGTTTTTGGGAAAGATACTGTAAGCTCAGAAGAAGAGTTTATGCAAAAGGTAAAAGATACCATTCAGGAAAATTACAACCGTGAGACCGAAAACTTCCTGAACCATGAAATAAAAGAAAAAATTGTTGCAAACACAGAAATTGCCACGCCTGATGATTTCTTAAAAAGATGGCTCATTGAAACCAATGAAGGTAAAGTAACAAAAGAAGATGTAGAGAAAGAATACGACCTTTACATTAAAGAGCTTAAGTGGAATCTGATCCAAAATAAGATCATGGAAGAAAATGACCTGAAGGTGGAGCATGATGAAGTTTTGGAAAGAAGCAAGGAATTGCTCAGGAAACAATTTATGCAGTATGGTGGTGGCATACAGATGGATGACATTGTCGATAAATATGCTGAAGAATACTTAAAAGCTGATAAAGGAGAGAACTACATGAGGTTGTTCAACCAGGTAAAAGGTGAGAAGATCCTCGAATTAATTCAACAAAAAATAAAGATTGAATATAAACCAGTAAACCTGGAAGAATTTAAGAAGGTTGCTTCGAACTAAGCACCTATTTTAACAGTTAGTAAAAAAGTCCTTCATAAAAAGGACTTTTTTTTTATTTTTGTGTTTCACACCTTAATTTAAATATTTACAAAATGTTAAATAAAGACGAATTCAGAAAATATGCAGTTAAAGGACAAGGCATTAATGGTTTAACATTTGATAGCTATGTCCATCGTGTTGAGAATATGACAAGATCTGTAATTGAAGAAAGGCCTACCAGGTTTGCAGAAATTGACGTATTTTCAAGATTGATCATGGATAGGATTATATTCCTGGGGATGGGCGTTGATGACAACATTGCAAATATAATTACCGCACAGCTTTTATTCCTGGAATCTGTTGATTCAAAAAAAGATATTTTGATGTATATTAATAGTCCGGGTGGTTCCGTTTATGCTGGATTAGGGATATATGATACCATGCAATATGTGGGCCCGGATGTAGCAACAATATGTACTGGTTTGGCAGCTTCCATGGGTGCCGTATTATTGGCGGGAGGAGCTAAAAATAAAAGGTCAGGGTTGGAGCATAGCAGGGTCATGATCCACCAACCTTCAGGGGGCATGCAAGGGCAATCGGCTGATATGGAGATTTCCGTAAGGCAGATTGTAGAGCTGAAAAAAGAACTTTATGATATTTTGGCAAAACATAGTGGCCAAGCTTATGAAACAATCGAAAAAGATTCTGACCGCGATTATTGGATGAAAGCAGAAAAAGCCAAAGAATATGGCTTAATTGACGAAGTTTTAAAAAAAGGTTAAAATTTTAAACAAGCAAAAAGTGCCTCAAAACCATGGGGTCCTTTTTTGCTTATTTAAAT
>JALZND010000068.1:8955-11786 GCA_030857845.1 Bacteroidota bacterium
TAATATAAAAATCACGTTGTTGTATTTAACTTTTAAGTTTTTTACAAAATAAAATTTTATCCGTAAAACGGATGAACAAAAAAAGAACCTATGGCACAAGTTACCTGCTCGTTTTGCGGCAGAAATAAAAAAGATGTAGACTTGATGATATCAGGGATACATGCACACATATGTGATAAATGTATCGTACAGGCTCAGCAGATCCTGTCAGAAGAAATAAAAACAAAATCTAAGGAAGGGGCAGTGAAGTTTAATCTGATCAAGCCTATAGAAATGAAAAAATACATTGACCAGTTTGTAGTTGGGCAGGACGAAGCAAAAAAAGTAATGGCAGTAGCTGTTTACAACCACTACAAAAGACTGATGCAAAAAAAGGTTGACGAAGATATAGTAATTGAAAAATCCAATATCATCATGGTTGGCGAAACGGGTACAGGAAAAACCTACCTTGCCAGGACTCTTGCAAAAATCTTGCAGGTTCCTTTTTGTATTGCCGATGCTACTGTGCTTACAGAGGCCGGATATGTTGGCGAAGATGTGGAAAGCATCCTTACACGTTTGCTTCAATCTGCAAATTACGAAGTAGAAGCAGCTGAAAGAGGCATTGTATATATTGATGAAATAGATAAAATAGCTCGAAAAAGCGACAACCCCTCTATAACCCGGGATGTTAGTGGCGAAGGTGTCCAGCAAGCCCTGCTAAAATTGTTGGAAGGAACTTCAGTAAATGTTCCGCCACAGGGAGGCAGGAAACATCCTGATCAAAAAATGATTTCTGTAAATACTGAAAATATCCTTTTTATATGTGGGGGCGCTTTTGATGGTATTTCAAGGAATATTGCAAAAAGGTTAAACACCACTCCAATGGGCTTTAGCTCTGATGTTAAGGCAAAGGAGCAAATGCAGATCAACAAAGAAAATCTTTTGCAGTACATAACAGCACAAGATTTGAAAAGTTATGGCCTGATTCCGGAACTAATAGGTAGGCTGCCTGTACTTACTTATCTAGATCCCCTGGATGCAGATACCTTGAGGCAAATCCTTACCAATCCTAAAAACGCCTTGACAAAACAATATATCAAGTTGTTCGAAATGGAAGGCATAGAACTTGAGTTCAAATCTGATGCATTGGATTATATTGTAAAAAAGGCAGTTGATTTTAAATTAGGTGCCAGGGGCTTGCGGTCTATCTGTGAAGCAATCATAACAGACGCAATGTTTGAGATGCCAAGCCAGGAAAAGAAAGAAAAATTAATTATTACCAGGGAATACGCTGAAGAAAAACTAGAAAAATCTAAGTTTAATAAGCTTAAAGCAGCATAAAATTAGTTCAGGGGTTCTCAGTTCAGGAGTTCTCAGTTCAGGAGTTCAGATAGTTCAGGAAGTTCAGATAGTTCAGGGTTCGCAGTTCAGTGGTTTGCAGTTTATAATCAACGGCCTCGAAGTTCAGGGTTGCAAGTTCAGATACAGGTAGTTCTAATTAATTATTGCAATAAGCCTTTCGGGAATTCGGGAGGCTTTTTTATTTCCTGGTTTCAGATACATTTCGTAAAATCTTTGAATTGGTTGTTTATAACATTGATATGTGGAATACTTAACTTCATTGTGTGGTGCTGAATTATCAGTTAAGGTGTTCTCAGTTCAGGGGTTCAAAGTTCAGGAAGTTCAGATAGTTCAGATAGTTATAAATATTACAAAGCCTTTCGAGAATTCGGGAGGCTTTTGTTGTTCTAATTTATTTTGTCATTCAGGTAATTCTAAGTTCAGTCCGGCTTACTTGATTAAATTTATTTTAAGTATTTTACTATAAGCTTTGCAAGATTCTCGGAGGCTTTTGTTGTTCCTAATTTCGAATGAATTTCCTGATATCCTTTAATCTGCTTTTCTCTCCTTTTTCCTGTAATAATTTGCTTTAATTCTAAAGATAATTGTTCCGGATTTAAATCGTCCTGTATCAGCTCTTTTACAAGCTCTTTTTCAGCAATTAGGTTTACCAACGATATATAGGGTACTTTTATCAAATAGCTGGCAATATGATAAGAAATCCGGCTTGTTTTATAACAGACAACTTGGGGAATATTAAATAAGGCAGTCTCCAAAGTTGCTGTACCTGAAGTTACTACAGCGGCATGTGCATTTTTTAACAGATCATAAGTCTTGTCAAAAACCATTTTAAAACGAGTATTTTTGTTGGGATCAATGCCGTATAGTGATTCGGGCAAACTTTTTACAGCGGCTACCACAAAATCAAAATCGGGGAAGTGATTTGCAATTTGCAGCATCACTGGCATAATGTTTTGAACTTCCTGATGCCTGCTACCAGGCAATACAGCAACAATTGGCTTTTCCCCTAAATTATTTTCTTTAAGGAAATTTGCATTCTCTTCAAATTCCCTTATCGCATCTAAAAGTGGATTACCCACATAATCTACTTTATAGTCATACTTTTTATAAAACTCTTTTTCAAAAGGCAGGATCACAAACATTTTATCAACAACTTTTTTAATTTTTAATGCCCTTGATTGATTCCATGCCCATACTTTGGGAGAGATATAATAGAAAACCCTGATATTATTGGCTTTGGCAAATTTTGCCATGCGCATATTAAAACCTGCAAAATCAATTAATATTAGGACATCGGGATTATATTCTATAAGATCTTTTTTGCAAAGGTTTATGAATTTCCAAAGAACCCTGATATTTTTAATTACTTCCAAAAATCCCATAAAGGCTACTTCCCGATAATGAACTACGAGCTCCCCTCCTTCCTTTTCCATATAATCGCCCCCCCAACACCTAATTTCCGCTTTTGAGTCTTCAAGCTTTAAAGC
>JALZND010000378.1 GCA_030857845.1 Bacteroidota bacterium
CTATTTATGCATTAAGTGATGAAAGTGGTTCTACTATGGCCACACGATTTGACAATGAAGATGTAGCCACTGAATTAGAATCAGCTTTGATTGTGTCAGAATATTCTTTGAAAACCCCGCTACAACTGAATGGTGGTGCATCTTTCTTTTTTGGAAAATCGGGCTTTATAAGTGCTGACGTTGGCTATATAGATTATAGAGGAAGCAGGTTTAATGCACGGGATTTTTCCATGTCTGAAGACAATCAAGAAATCATGAGTACATACCGACCCGCAATGAACGTGAAACTAGGTGGCGAATACAGATACGAAATATTCCGGTTAAGGGCAGGCGCCGGTTATTATGGTGATCCATATGAGAATAATTCGCAGATCAATAGGTCACGATTAAATTTTTCAGTTGGAGCAGGGCTGAGGTTGCCATCTTTTTATGCAGACTTTGCTGTAATAAATGACCGGTTCAATGCCTTTTATAGCCCTTATGAATCTACTATTAGCGGAACGCCAACTACTGAAATATCAAATTCAAATACCCGGGCACTTGTAACTATTGGTTTTAACTTTTAGCAGCTTCTTTTAGCTGATCTGCCAAGTCAGCAACCTCAACATTATTTGCATCCACGGTAATTTCCGCCATTTCATAATACCTAGCCCTGGATGCAAATAAAGAATTTAATTTTTCCCATACTTGCTGTTCTGTTTCTGATTTTAACAAAGGCCTTTCCTGTCCATTATCAGACATTAAACGTTTAACAAGTTCTTGTAAGGTGATTTGTAAATATAAAGTAATACCCGCACCCTTCATGAAATTCATACTGTCATAAAAACAAGGAGATCCCCCACCTGTAGCAAGTATAAAATTTTTCTCTGATTCTGTAATTTCCCTTAGGAGTTGTGCCTCTAATTTCCTGAAATAAGGCTCACCTTCTTTTTCAAAAATTTTTGCAATCGCCATACCTTCTTTATCAGAAATTTCCTGATCCAGGTCTATGAATTTCAATCCTAAAGGACCAGCAAGCTGTTTTGCCAATGTAGTCTTGCCTGAACCAGGCATGCCCACCAAAAAAATTTCCATAATGCCTATTCAGTTAACCTCTTGATTTCAGTAATTTCAGGCACATCATTATAGTGCCATTTTCCTTTTACAATTCCGTTTTGCAATAACAGAAGGCCTGGGTTTGACCTGCTAATTGTTTTTAAAACAGTACCATCAGCAAAATAAAAAGGGGTCGCAAGCTGTACTTCATGACGAAAATTTTCAAATGAGGTTTCATCGGAGGCAGTAAGCACTATAGGGGTGATATTGGTATTTTCAGTGCCTGAAATCAATTTATTTATTTGAGGAATGTTTTTTTTATTAGCTTTTTTCACATCATTTATGATTATAACTAATTTTATTCCCTCAAAGGTTTGCGTTGTATAGTCGCCATCGTCCGCCCAAACATTGTAATCTGTTATTTTGGGTTGGGCTTCAGGGTTTGTCAAAATCATCTCCTTAAACTCATAACCCTCTTCGGTAGGATAGGCGTCTAAAGTAACTTCTTTGCCATCTTTTTCCATAACATATTGATATTTGTAAGGTTCCGATGGTTGCATTAAATGGGGGATATTCGCACCCACTTTATAAGAACGAAAATCTATATAAGGAAGGTGCTCTATAGCATAGATGGCAAGACCTGTTTGAAAAATCAACACAGTAGCTATCATTATATGGCCGACCAACGGGTTAAAAGCAGCCTTATACTTGTTTCTGTTTATAAATAAAATTGTAATCAATACCAATAAGATGATATCTTTTGTAAATGACTGCCATGGGGTTAGTTTAAGGGCATCACCGAAACATCCACAATCTGTTACTTTATTAAAATAAGCTGAATAAAACGTAAGGAAGGTGAAAAATACAATCAGCACCAGTAAAACACTTGTGGTAATCCGCATCTTATAATTTATCAAAACAGCAATACCCAAAACTACCTCAAGCACACTTAAGAATACAGCAAACCCTAGTGCCATGGGAACTAATGAATGGAAGAAAGGTGTGAAATCTACAGAAAAAACTTCAAAATATTCCTCCAGCTTTATCGCCGTTCCCATCGGATCATTGATTTTTATTAATCCGGAAAATATAAACAGCAGGCCAACAATTCCTCTAATAATTGGATTCAGAATTTTCATTGATGGGAATAAATAATGGTTGTTTTTTTAACTGAAAATCAAAGACAATATTTTATTAATTATTTAGTAATGCAGATTCAAAGCTTTACTATAAAGTTAAAAAATCTTAACAAGACTTATTCACAGAATTCAACATGATCAAACAAAAGACAGCATAATTTATCATGTCACGGTAGCTGGCATCCGCACCTTCTGAAATAATGGTCAATCCTTTGTTGTCTTCAATTTGTTTTATGCGATAAAGCTTCATCAGGACAATATCGGTCATTGAGCTCACCCGCATGCTTCGCCATGCCTCACCATAATCATGGTTTTTATTTTTCAAAAGGTCAAGGTTATCCTGTACAACTTTGTCATATAAAGGTTCAAGTTCTTCATATGGAATTTCCAAAGGTGCACTGTCGGGAAAATCTTTTTGAATGAGTGCGATGATGCAGTAATTTATGATACCGAGAAATTCGCCGGAAATTCCATCATCAACTTTTTGGGTTCCTTTTTCCTGGATCGACCTAATCCTTTGGGCTTTTATAAATATTTGGTCTGTAATAGAAGAAAGTCGAAGGATACGCCATGCAGTACCATAATCTTTTGTTTTCTTTTCAAAAACTTCTTTACATGACCTGATAACTTCAGTATATTGGCTAATTGTTTGATCTATCAAAATATTCAATAATTAATAGGGGCCCGTTTAAAATTTGGAAACGAAAGATACTGTTTTTAAACTAAAAAAAACACTTAACCTTAAGGGGAAGATTCTTGATTTAAGTTCCCCTGTGGTTATGAGCATTATTAATGTTACCCCCGATTCTTTTTTTCCTGGCAGCAGGGCTTCTTTGGACAAAGAAATTTTAAAACTAGCCGAAAAAGCTTTATCTGAAGGTGCGGGCATATTGGATATTGGTGGATATTCTTCACGGCCAGGAGCTGAAGATATCCCTGAAGAAGAGGAACTTAAAAGAGTTGTGAAGGGTATATCATTGATATGCAAGGAATTTCCTGAAGCCAATATTTCTGTTGATACTTTCAGGGCTGCAGTGGCAAAAAGCGCAGTGGATGCAGGTGCTTGTATGATAAATGACATTTCGGGGGGCGAACTGGATCCTAATATGTTTGATACGGTATCCTTTTTAAAAGTTCCCTATGTCCTCATGCATATGAAAGGTACGCCCCAAACGATGAAGGGGCTATGTAATTACGATAATTTATTGTTGGAAATTATTGATTTTTTACAGAAAAAGCTGAACATATTATTAAAACTGGGTGTATCTGATATTATATTGGACCCTGGTATAGGATTTGCTAAAACCATTGATCATAATTATGAAATTCTTAAAAAAATAAAGTATTTTGCATTTTTAAATACACCTTTTTTAATAGGAATTTCAAGGAAATCCATGATCTTTAAAAGATTAAAGGTTGAAGTTGAAGAGGCCCTTAACGGCACTACCGTTCTCAATACAATGAGTTTGATGCATGGCGCATCCATAATCAGGGTACATGATACTAAAGAGGCAGTTGAGGCAGTTACATTATATAAATTATTAAACAATTGATTTTTTTGTTCAGGGTAGGTTTTCTGGAAATTAGTTGGGTCGATATTATAGATATTACCCTAGTTAGCATCCTGTTGTATCAGGTGTATAAGCTGATGCGCGGAAGTGTAGCCGTGAAAATTTTCCTGGGTTTCCTTTCATTGTACCTGATATACCTGGTAGTAAACGCAGCCGAAATGGAATTGCTT
>JALZND010000069.1 GCA_030857845.1 Bacteroidota bacterium
ATTGCTTAAAAGCGTCCGCCAGTTGAATTCCCTGGCCATTAAAAATTAGATCAAGTTTGTTTTGATCATAATAGTTGAAGTGTAACACTTTTATTAGTACATCAATTTCCCCAACAAAATATGGACCTACGATTTGAATGAAATCCTGTACTACCTCTTCGTTAATAAACTTCGGTTGATTTAGATTAAGAAGAGTAATAGTAAGAAGTATCATGGGCTAAATTTGTTGAATTATGTAGAAAACTTGACTTGTGTATGTAAGAGGAGGACAGGGTATAATAGGTAGGACAATTAAATTATATCAAGAGATAAGTGCGATAAAAGATGAAGCTAAAGTTTTGTTTAATGTGAGTAGTAGGTTTAAAGTTACTAGATAATTCAAGCCAGGGAGGTTTGGTTTACCTATCGGAAGTATAAGAAGGATTTAATATAAAATAATATAATGATTATTTAGAACAACATGAATTTCATTGAAATTATAAATGAAGCGATTCAGAAACATAATGAACTACTTAGAAAAGTTATGAAAGTTACAAATCGTCGATTACCAATTTATTCCATTGACGATTATGATTATCTAAGGAAGTATCACCAAGAATTTAAACAACCCGATCTATCGTTATTCTTTTCGTATACTGCCCTGCTTACCTTCGAGACTATTTCAAAATATGAATTTTCAACTACAATCTGGTATTGGGAGGAAAATTTGAAAAAGGATAAAGCATCTGGATTTCTAGAAATTCAATTCTCACTGCTATACGATACTATCAAACAGTATATCAATTTAATAAAATCAGGAAACTTTTTCCACAGTATGATATTGTTTAGAAGTTATATTGAATATTCTTCTCAATTTTATGCATGCCTCTTAGATTTTAATTTTTTTCAACAATACACCCAAACTGAAACGCTAGATAGAGATTATCTTATGTTTTGGTATAAGAATTTAAAGCCAGAAAAAGTTATTTCAATGCTAAGAAATTTAAGGTTGAAAGTTTTAAAAGATGAAAAAGCAAATGGAATAATAACAGCAGATGTTAAGAAAACATCGCATCCATTTACTTCTGATCTTCGAACATTTTTATATGAAAAGCTTTCAGGGTTCACGCACGGGTCCTACCCTATAGTAAGTAATCTAAATGGTTATGATAAACGAGAACTCATCAGTTTATGCTCTGAATACCTCCTTCATTCTCAACTAAATATTTGTCGAGCGGCATCTAATTATATTAAATATTCACAAGATGAAGTATTTAAAGAATATATTACTTTAGAATTGTGGGTGAAATTTAAATTCCCTGAAGAATAATCCAACTTTACTTTTGATGATTCTATTAAATTTAGTTCATTCCTTAATCTAGCCTTAACTTCTCAAAAGCTTAAAATTTTTTGCAACAGGTTCATAAATGAACATTGGAAGATTAACAAATGCTCTTTCATATCCCTAACCATTTATATGAACGTATCAACAAACGCGTAAGCAGAAAAACCATACAAGCGTATCCAAAAGGATTACAAATCCTTTACTTCTGTGGTTCGGGATTACAAATTCTATACAGCTAGATATAACTGCTTGATTTACAATATCAAAATATGCTGTTTTAATTTTTTAATGAGCTTTTGGGGCTTATTGGATGAAACCTGAACAGCGGGATTTTATCATCAATTGATAAGGTAGCCCGCGCCCCCGATAGAAGTGGAAAACCCACAGGCCGGCAAGTGATGTTTAAGACCTTAAATGATGTTTCCCGGCCGAGGATTTGGAACGGATAGCGGGTTAAGGCGCCCAAATATCACAAACTAAAAACCTCCCCCAATCCATTCTTATTAATTATTTTTCATCCAAAGATATATACCGTTAGTCCAGCCAAAGCCATCCTGATTTGGATATTCTCCTCCACCGGCAGGCGAATCAGTGTCTACAACGTTGTATTTTTCCATCATCTTGCCGGTTTCTTTAAAAACTTCATCATTAAGGGCTATCCACCGCTTCTTCAATTCTTCTGCGGTATCATAAAACTCATAATTGCGTAGTCCCACATACGTTAGAAACTGCATCGGGGCCCATCCGTTAGGGAAGTCCCATTGCTGTCCACTCTTGTGGAGAGAAGAAACTACGCCCCCCTTTTTTAAAAAACTTTCGGTGATATGTTCGTGAACATGTTGTGCCTGTTCTTTAGTAGCCATTTTGAAGAAAAGCGGATATATTCCCGCCAGCGACATTATATCCGTTGACTTATTCGAGGCTGTATCATAATCCATGAAAAATTTCCTGTCATCATTCCAAAGATTTTTAATCATTGCTTTTTTACGCTTCTCTGCCTTTTCAAGGAAATAAATAGAAGGATCTGAAAAGGAACTATGCTCGTATGCTTCGGATAATGTAACTTCAAGATCGTATAAAAGGCAGTTTAGATCTACAGGTACAATATCGGTTGTATGAATGGTTTCCATTTTAGTTTCTTCTCTGAACCAACGGCAGGTAAAGTCCCAGCCAGATTCACATGCTGCCCTTATGTGCCTATAGAGTGTGCCAGGCTCAACACCATCCGGGGTGGAACTATGAGCCATTTCAACATCTTCACGGTAAGATTCAGGACGAGGAGCAGGGAGGTCATCCCAGTAACGGTTTAAAATACTGCCGTCGGGCAGTAGTATTACTCTGCGAAAACAAGTTTCCCTATCTGAAAGTCGAAAGAACCCGTCCATCCAATAATTATATTCTTTTTGCATGTGTGGAAGATATTTTGTAAAAACATCCTGTCCATCAATTTCAGCAAGAAGTCGTATCATTAAAGCAAAAAAAGGAGGTTGTGAACGCGTTAGGTAATAACTGCGATTGGCATTGGGGATATGGCCATATGTATCAATAAGATGAGCGAAATTTTCAACCATTTCTCTGATCAGTTCATGCTCCCCGGCACATTGTAAACCTAGCATGGTAAAGTAGCTGTCCCAATAATATAATCCTCTGAACCTTGCTCCAGGTACCACATATGATTTGGGGACAGGCAACATGGAGCAATTCTCCTGTGATTTGCGCGTTAGCAGAGGCCAAAGTTTGTTGATATGCTCAGTAACCGGTAGTTGCTGGTTACTCTCATACTCTGTGTTTACAGGTGATGGAATTTCAAAATATTCTGTGACAAAATCACAAAGATCAAAATCCTTCTTATGCTTTTCAATTTCATATAAACTTAGAATTTCTTCTGGGGATCGCTTGGGGAAACAGTCTGCAAAAGTAATTGAATCTTCAAAAACCCGTTTCATCTGAACATCATGGAACAACGGACCAAATAACTGGTCAGGAGGTAAAATGGCAGGAACAACACTATATATCTGCGGGTGCTCAGTAGATTTCATATTATTTTTCTTTTCACTGTTCACGTATATAAGGCTTTTAGGTTAAAATTTTAATTATTTAAAGCTTTTATCGTTGTATAGTACTCCCCATTTATAGAACCACAGGGTAGTAAATATTTTACTGAAATAAAACAATTAATGGATTCATTTCTTCAATATACTTAAAGTTTACAAACCTTCACTTAGTGTTAAAGCTTATGAGCATTAGATCCATATTCCAATTAATCAGAAAATTAGACTTTGGGAAAATACAAAAATTGGCTTCCAAAATTGACCTGCAGCAAGCCATGGCCGCGCTTGACAAGATGGATGAAAAACAACTTGGAAGACTGCTAAAGGTATTGGGCGGGGAACAACAAAGCAGGACTTTACCTCCCATTGAAGGCGATTTTTACCAATTAGAAAAAAACTTGCCCGATGAAGACAGGGCGATTCAGCTGAAATTAAGGGAATTTATGGATCAGGAAATTGCGCCCATTATCAATAAATTTTGGCTGCATGATGAATTTCCTTATGACATAATACCCAAAATGGCTGAATTAAACATTTGTGGTTTGACTTATAAAGGCTATGGTTGTCCTGGAAAAAGTTTTGTTCTTGAAGGTTTTTTAGCTATGGAAATGGCAAGGGTAGATACTTCCATTTCTACATTTTTTGGAGTACAAAGCGGCCTGGCAATGGGATCCATTTATCTTTTGGGGTCAGAGAATCAAAAAAATTACTGGTTGCCAAAAATGCAGAAGTTTGAAAAAATCGGCGCATTTGGCCTTACTGAACCTGAAGTAGGCTCTGCAGCAGCAGGCGGTCTTACCACCACTGTAAAACGGGAAGGGGATTCATGGGTATTAAACGGTCAGAAAAAATGGATAGGCAATGCTACTTTTGCAGATGTTTTGGTCATCTACGCACGTGATTTAGATGATCAGCAGGTAAAAGGATTTATTGTTGAGAAAGACACCCCTGGATTCAGTGTAGAAAAGATGAAAGACAAAATGGCCCTGCGGGTGGTTCAAAACGGAATACTGACTTTTGAAAATTGTGCGATTCCTATTGAAAATAAACTTGAAAAAGCCAATAGTTTTAAAGATACCGCTGAAGTGCTCCGAATGACCCGCGCAGGAGTAGCATGGCAGGCAGTAGGTTGCGCAAGGGGAGCCTATGAACATTCCCTTCAATATGCGCACGACAGAAAGCAGTTTGGAAAAAGCATATCCTCTTACCAACTCATCCAGAATAATCTTGTGACCATGCTTAGTAATCTAACGGCAATGCAAACGATGTGCTATCACCTTTCTATCCTTCAGGACAATAACGAACTCAAAGATGAACATGCCTCTCTGGCCAAAGTTTTTTGTTCCCTCAGAACAAGGGATGTTGTAAGCCTTGCAAGAGAGGTTATGGGTGGAAATGGCATCCTGCTTGAAAACAATGTTGCCCGATTTGTAGCAGATGCCGAAGCGATATATTCCTATGAAGGGACAAAAGAGATTAATTCATTAATTGTAGGCAGGGCAATTACAGGAAAAAGTGCTTTTGTATAATATATAATACTTCTCCGCTATTCCGGTCAACATAGCTCAGGTGAATGCCTGTGAAGTCAACATAAATTTTTTTCCGGCTTTATGGTAGTAAAACACTTGACCATATTGATTTGGCACCTTTAACGGTTTCAACTTCTAAAATTTACTCTTTATTTCCTTAAATTATACTACAGTTGATTTTTTTAATACTAAGTTGAAATAAGCAGGTTTTAAATCTGATGAAAAAAATTTGTTAATTCTGTCCTATTTTTAAAAGCTAATCTTAGAAGACCTGAAATTCCTCCAAATAATGTTATTGTTCCTTCATTTTTCCAATTATAATTTTGGGGAAGTATTGGATGTATTAGCTCAATGGTATTTTAATTTTTTATGACTTTCCAGAATTTCTGAAAACTAAAATTCATTTTAAAAATATACTTCATCTTCAAATTTTTCATTTGAAGAAAGTGTTAACATGTTTTGCCCCACACCGATACAGATTAGAGCAAAAAACGAACTTCGGAAGCTCACGCCCTATTTGCTGAACCCCTTCCAAAATTCTTTTGGTATGGAGGGCAGACGGTTTTTTTAATGCCTTTGATATATTGAGCCAACATACTTTGGTTCATTCCGATACGTTCGGAAAGTGCTTTTGCATTGATAACCTTGTAAAAATCAAAAAAACTTCCAAGGTCATATTCAAACCGTATTTCATCAATTGCATAAACTAAGCTGCTTTCCTCAAAAGCAAGGTGAGACAACCTCTTCTTTAATATAGCACTAGATAAAGTTCTTGTTTCTGCTATTGCTTGCCCTTTATTTCTTTCACCTTAGACATTTCCATAGTGGTTTTACCTGCATCCTGGGTATTGCCTTTTGAAGCATCAAACTTTATACTTTGTAAGTAGGGAGCTTTTCACCCTTAATCATTTTCATCATGGCATCGGCATAGAACTCTCGCGACTCATCCATGCTGCGTTTGTCTTGTATGATGTCGTTTGCCAAATTTAGTGCCATAATATTGGCGCCTTCTTAATCACAGTGAGCCGACATTTCACCTTTGGTTCGCTCGCAGATTACACTGCCGTCAAACATAGCCAGTTCATCAAATTTGTCGGCCGGAACTTTATAATCAATAAATTGTTACAGAACATCTTTGTGTGGCATCGGAAAATCATGTTTGAATTTCCCTTTTATACAAGCTGGTACGCTTAAAAGGCCCTGATTTGTGCCATACCAGCATGCTAGGGGTACTCTCTGCAGGCTGACCATACTTTTCTATCAAGGCTATTGCGGCTTTCTGGGCAGTTTCCGGCCAGGTAGTGATATTTATTTCTTTATGCTGGTTTTTCACAACTACCGCTGCATTATTAGACTGTCCGTTGGCTAAATTGCCTTGAGCATAAGTGAATATCAAAATAATAACCACCAACCCCATAAAAAATAGATTAAAAAGCTTCTTCATTTGAATTATTGTTACTTACATTCAAGTAATAAATAAAACGCTGAATTGATACAGCCTTACGAGATGACAATCTAATAGCTTATTCAGTACCTAAATTATGGGGCAAAACATATAAAGGCAATGTCCCTGAAATCATGGTTCACCATCCTTGTGAGAAACTCCAAATTCAGTTGGGACTGGGATCTATAATAGTTTAAAAGTATGCTATCTTTGGGTTTATGAACGATCCAAACCTTAACCTCCCTGACCCGAACCTTCTCCTGGACCTGGTGAACATGAAAATGCCATTTGGAAAATATAAAGGTGTAACGTTATGTGATCTACCGGTAAGCTATTTGGAGTGGTTTTACAGCAAGGGGTTTCCCCCAGGTAAATTGGGAATGCTATTGGGCACAATTTATGAGATTAAACTTAATGGATTGTCAGACTTATTGACCCCCTTAAAAAATAACAAAAGAAAAAGCTATGACTGAATATTTTGGAATTAAACTAAGGATATAAAAAAATAATGCTATTGGTAGATATGCACCCATCATCCATTTTTATGGCTTGGAAAAAATACCTTAAAAGTTGTACCCATATCTATCTTGCTTTCTACATGTATCTGGCCTCCATTATTTTCAATGACCCGCTTAACTATATAAAGGCCTATGCCGGTGCCTTCTACATGGTTATGCAACCTTTTGAACATGGTAAACATTTTTGACAGCTGGTGCTCCTCAACTCCCAGACCGTTGTCCTTAACACATAACACAGTGGCACCATTTTCTTTAAATGTTGACAATGAGATTATTAATTGCCGTTCCGGCGCACGGTATTTTATAGCATTGCTGATCAAATTAAACACAATACTTTTAAGGTTTCCTCTATTGAATACAATTTTATTAACATGTATGCATTCTTCAATTATAGCTTTTGAAGACTGGATGTTTGCATTCAGATCAATTTTTACATCTTCCAGAAGTTCCTTAATAGAAACCTGTTCTACTTCTCCATCTATATCTTTTTGTGCTTTGGTAATTACTGTCAGGTCCAGTATTGTTTTATATAGTTTATGAATTGATTTTTCGATCATCTCTATAAGGCTCCTATCCTTATGTTCAAACCTTTGGTCGAATTCTTGCTTTAAAAGCGTAATTAAACCTTCCAAATTAACAGCTGGGCTTTTTAGGTCATGTGAAGCAGTATAAATAAAATTATCAAGGTCGATATTTAATTTTTTAAGGTCCTGGTTTTTCTTTTTCAATGCTTGGTTCATTTTTTTCATGGTCCAGGCATTCTTCTCTAAATTTGCTCTCAAAATCACATGCTCTGTCACTTCATAGCCATAGGTTATGATCCCTGAAATGGACCCATCATTTTCCTTAATTGGCTCATAAATTAAATTGAAATACTTTGTATACGGTTTGCCTTCTTTTTTCCAGTCGAGAAAAACGGGGTACTCTTTACTTATAAATGTTTCGCCATTATATACATTTTGTAGTAGACTTTCTAGCTCCTTTTCCAGGTCGGGGGCTACTTCTTTCACAGTTTTACCGATTATTGATCCATTTAGTCCAAATAGTTCGATAAAGGGTGGGTTTGCTAGCTCAAATACAAAATCCTTGCCTTTCAAAATTGCTATAAGCGATGGTGCCTGCATGAGTAAATTATACCACCTTCGTTGCTGTGTTTTCACTTCTGCATTAGCATCCATTTCCCTTTTCAGCAAAAGGTGAATTTCTTTATTGGCCAGGATAAGTGCTTCCTGAGCTCTTTTATGTTCGGAAATATCTGTAATCAAAGCATAATATCCCATTACTTCCCCTTCATGAAAATGAGGTATGTAATTAATAGAAACATGCTTTAAACCAATTTCTTTAAAATTTAACTTTGTTTCAAGGTAAATAGCCTCACCAGATAAGACCTTTAAAATAGTTTCTTTGATTGCCCCATAAGCCTCATCGCCCAAAACCTCCTTCAGGTGCTTTCCATGAACTTCTTCTTTGGAAATATTAAACCATTTTTCATAAGCGAGATTATTGAACTTATATCTTTGACCTGCATCCACATAAGCAATAAGTACAGGTAAGGCATCTGTAATAAGCCTTAGCTGATTTTCCCTTTTTGCGAGCTCGTGGGTCCTCTCCTCTACCCTTTGTTCCAACACATTGTTCAAAATATTTAGCTTGTTTAAGGCACTTTGCACCTCTTCCTTGCCTTCATTTACATCCTCATTTAAAGCATAAAGTTCTTCGTTTAAAGATGAAAGTTCTTCGTTGGCAGCTTTTAGTTCGATTTGTTGTTCCTGTAGCTTTTTGTTCAAGGTAAATATTTCATCATATTGCTTTTTCCGCTCAGTAATGTCTCTCATAATGCCAGAGAAAAAGTGCTGGTGGTTTTCCATCCAGGAAGAAAGGGAAAGTTCTATTGGAAAAATTGTGCCGTCTTTTTTTATTCCTTCAATTTCAATTGTATGGCCGATTAATTTTGGATTCTTAGTTTGAATATACCTCTTCATCCCATCAAAATGCCCTTTGCGATATTTTTCGGGCATGAGCATGGTAAGGTTTTTGCCTAAAAGCTCTTCCTGATCGTAACCAAATACATTATTAGCTTTTTTATTGGCAAAAATAATATTTGAATTTTCATCTGATATGATTATGGAATCAGAAGCAGTCTGGGCAATTGCTTCAAACCTTGATTCGAAAACTTTGGATTGAGTTCTAAGTAGGTCCAGTTCGTTATTAGATTTATCTTCCATAAAGTTCATATGAAGCAATGTAAAAACATTTGGAAATAATAGAAAAAATAATAAATACTATTCAGTAAAAATAACCTTTTCATCTTTATTGTACACTGATCAGGCAATTATTCATTGTTCCGAAAATAATCCCAAAATTTACTCTTAGTAGTCTCTTTTTCTTTTTCCTTTTTATTTTTGTTTTCTTGATTTTTAGATTGGCTATTTTTTCTGTTTTTCTTTTTATCAGGCAAGGATTCTGGCTCTTTCTTTTTAAAAATATTAAAAATGCCCTTCTTTTCTACTACTTCAGGCTCATTTTTTTTCTTTTTATTATTTCCCTTAACATTCGGTAAAGGTTTTTTCTTTTTTGAATCTTGAGTGGCTTTACCTGGGTTCCTTGCTTTTTCTTTTTCTTCAGGGCTTCGTTTATTTACATTAACAACAGTGGTCTTGCTTTGCAAGGGGAAGTAATACCGCAGGCCTACGTAGAATTTATTTACCTGGTTCAGTTCTTTGTTTCCAAGCAAAAAGTTGTAACCGTTTACAAAATGCAGGCCCAAAAGGCGGAAACCAATCTGAGGCCCAAAGCCGTACCTGCTTTTTTCAAAATCCGTAATATAATTTAAGGTGGCACCATAGGTTAGGTCTACCCTTCCGGTCTTTATCCAGGCGCCTGCATTGTAGCCAAGGATATTGTTTCCAAAATTATATTCCATATTTGCATTTGCACCTACTGTCCTGGCATGTACAAGTCTTATTTTTTTCCAGTGTTTCTCAACACCAAGCTCCATAAAAGTATATTGCCCTCGTTCTACCCCTGCAATCATGCCATATGTCCGCTTGGTAGCAACGTATTTAGGCAATCTGATGAAACCTTTCTTTTCTTCTTCTTTTTTTGAAAATATTTGAGCTTCAGCTACATTAATAGACAATATAAGAACAAGTAAAAGGATTTTAGACATAGGATAATAACTGGTTCCGCTAAAATAAATTATTCCTCAGCAAATAGAAAATGAAAGGCCTTACAAGAATTTATAATTCATGAATAAAATTCAGTAAGAAAATTTTAAATACATTTTAAATGCATATCCCCCTGGACAGGAAATCATTATTCCTAAAAAAGGGATATTTTGAAATATGTGCTAATCCCTGATATGATACCTGATTTTAAAACATTGTGCGTGGTAATAAACATTTTAGGTTAAAAAGCCTTTAAGAATTGACTTTCAACATTAAATTTTAAAGGAATGCAAGTACAAGGATATGCAGCAAAGGATAAAAACCAGGCTTTAGGGCCCTTCAAATTTGAGAGAAGGGAAGTAGGGCCGCATGATGTGCTCATCAAGATTTTATATTGTGGTGTATGCCATTCAGATATTCATCAGGTAAGGAATGAATGGGGCGGATCAATATATCCAATGGTGCCCGGTCATGAAATTGTAGGAAGGGTAGAAAAAGTAGGAAAAGAGGTGTCAAACTTTAAAGTGGGCGATATGGCAGGTGTAGGCTGTATGGTAGATTCCTGTAGGACTTGCCCTAGCTGCTCTAAAGGATTGGAACAATATTGTGAACATGGAAATATCGGAACGTATAACAGCTATGAAAAAGAGGGAAAAACCCCCACTTTTGGGGGCTATTCAAAAAAAATAGTGGTAGATGAAAAATTTACCTTAAAAGTTTCGGAAAAGCTTGCCCCCGAAAGGGTAGCGCCTTTACTATGTGCCGGAATAACTACTTTTTCACCATTGCGGCAATGGAAGGTGGGCAAAGGCCATCGCGTGGGGGTAATGGGACTTGGTGGCCTTGGCCATATGGCGGTGAAACTGGCAGCTTCCATGGGAGCAGAAGTAACCGTGCTAAGCACATCACCTTCTAAAGAAGCTGATGCAAAAGAACTTGGAGCACATAAATTTGTATCCGTAAAAGATAAAGAAGCCTTAAAAAAGGTCAGGAATTATTTTGACTTTATTATTAATACTGTTTCTGCCAACCATGATTTAAAGATGTACATGGGCTTGTTAAGATTGGATGGCACAATGATACTTTTAGGCGCCCCCCCGGAAGCACCACAACTGCATGCAATGAACTTAATAGCAAAAAGAAGAAGAATAGCTGGCTCGCTAATCGGGGGGATTCCCGAAACACAGGAAATGCTCGATTATTGTGCCGAACATAATATCATGTCGGATGTTGAAATTATTTCAATGGACCAAATCAATGAAGCCTATGAAAGAATGATGAATGGTGATGTCCATTATCGGTTTGTAATTGATATGGCTACGCTTGAATGATGAATTATGAATTATGAATGTTGAATGATGAATGTTGAATGTTGAATTATGAATGAAAATTTACTGAACTGAGAAATATTTATTTAAGTAATGTTAGGGACTATACTCAAATCAAAATTTAGGATAGGATAAATAATTTTTGTTTCGGGAATATGTAGAAAAAGAGTTGAACAACCACCTCAGTTAAAATAACCCAAGGGCGAGCATTGCTTAAGTTGAAGTCCTTCGCCCATTTCTATATTTCTCATTTATTTCATTGATAAAGCCCGGCAATTTGGTCGTGATACTTTTCAAGGATATATTTTCTTTTGATTTTTAAAGTGGGTGTAAGTTCACCTGTTTGAATGCCCCAGGATTCTGGGATAATGAGGAATTTTTTGATCTTTTCGAATTGCGAAGAGG
>JALZND010000070.1 GCA_030857845.1 Bacteroidota bacterium
GCGTTATGTGCCTCAGGATTTATTTGAAGAATATCTGAACTTCCTGGGCTATTCAAACTCTGAGGGTACGTTTCATTATGTTAAAAGAGGTCCGTTGATGACCGACTTTCCGAAACCTTCAATGAGATTCAATGTCTTAAACAAGGATAAAGCAAATTTTTCAATGACTACCACAGGCGATTACGACGTAGCCGAAATTTCTATGTTTCAATACATTTTAGAAGAAAAGACGAAAATTTATAGTTGGGATTTTAATGTTCCTCAAAGCAGTAAATTTGATATCGTAATTCCTGCTATACCAACTGCAATTACGAATGCACATTCTTTTGTCATTTCGGATAATTTCCCAATAAGACACATCTATCTCACTGATTATCATGATGCAATTTCTTATGATGACATTTTTAAGATGAAATTTAAATTCGATCGAAATGTAAATATTCAAAATAGATCCACCTATCGTAATGATGCTTCTATAGAAAATGGTCGTTACAGTTCAAGTAAAGAAGAAATTGAAATTCTTCATAAGATAAGAGCTTCAGAAAAATACTAAGCACTTCTACTTTAGATAAATTCACACAAGCCCCGGGATTCTTCAGAAGCCTGGGGCTTTTTCATTCACAATACTGTTGATGATTACTTTTCCCTCCAAGGTCTCACACAGACCTTCTTTATAGTACCCTTGTTAATAAATCATGAATAAATTAAAATTATTATATCTACAAAAATTCACATTGAACAACCAGGATATTTTTAAAATAGTACGAAACTCAAGAATGAAGCTTGAAGAGGTTTACTTTTGGACCGCCACAATAAATGATTGGAAAACGCTACTTAAACAGTAGAAATACAAAATAGATAGTTGATAGGAAGACGTAAATTTTAATTACATACTAATTGAGGAATAGAGTAAAATTTTATTCAATTTTTATTTATCATATAATTCACTAAAAGATTTTATAAAGATATTGCTGAAAAATCCATGTATACAATTTCCAAAATAGGATTGGGAAAAACTTTAATTTGTTTTGTTTGAAGATCGCACTTTCGCCTGCTTGTTCTTAGCCAATGATTCTGGGCGTTTTCATCTAACCATATAATTCGTTCTTGACCCGGAACCAATCAAAATAAAACACTTTTTTATCCTCATACTATGTTCTTTAACTTTTGCCATTGTGGTGAATATTTAATTTTAAATTTTAAATTTTTTTGTGGATTAATAGCTTTATATTGAAATATTTATTTTGCAAGGTTTTTATCTTAAATTTAATCAAATTTAGATTGAAGCAACAATATGAGTTCAAGTGATAATGATAACCAGCACATCATAGCCATTGGCGCCTCGGCGGGTGGCATGGAAGAAATCCATTCATTTTTTGACCATACGCCCCTGGACAAGGTATCCTATGTCATTGTCCAGCATTTGTCGCCCGATTTTAAAAGCCGTATGGCAGAGCTGCTTGCCAAGCACAGCAAGCTGAAGATCTGCGATGTGAAACACTATATGAAGGTGGAAACAAACCAGGTGTACATGATACCCCACAAAAAGTTTATGACCATCAAGGACGGAATATTGCTCCTGACAGACAAGGAAGAAGTAAAATCTCCCCACATGACCATCAATACTTTTTTTGTTTCATTGGCTGCCGACCAGGGCGAAAAGGCCATTGGGATTATACTTTCGGGCACGGGGATGGATGGGGGCAACGGCATTGAGGCTATCAAAAAAGCTGGTGGCATGGTTCTCGTCCAGGACCCAGTCACGGCAAAATTTGACGGCATGCCGCTTTATGCCGTTTCCACAGGATATGTTGATGCCGTACTTCCGACCGAAGCAATGCCGAAAGCCATAGAAAATTATGTAAAAAACCTGCCTTGGAAGCCGGACATTGATACAGGAGGTGATGAAAGTGAAGAAAGCAGCCTACCTGCCATACTTGATCTAATCAAGGAGCAATTGCCGCATGATTTTAGTGATTATAAGCGCCCTACCATACAGCGGAGGGTGCAAAGAAGAATGGCTTACAATAACATCAACAGTTCTGACCACTACCTTGCTTTGCTAAAAGACAACCCAGCAGAGCTGGAATCGCTGGCGAAAGATATGCTGATAAGCGTAACCGCTTTTTTCAGGGACACAGAAGCTTTCGAGGTGATAGAAAGGGAGGTTATATCGGTAATAGTGGACAGGAACTTAAAGCAAGGCATCCTGAAAATATGGGTGGCAGGCTGCGCCACCGGCGAAGAACCTTATTCGCTGGCGATATTGGTAAAGGAATACCTGGACAAGATTAACAAGAAGTTGGACGTGAAAATATTTGCTACCGATATAGATAAGGACGCCCTTGCCCGTGCGTCCAGGGGAATATTCAGGGAAAGTATTTCAGAAAATGTGTCACAAGAGAGGCTTGGCCGTTTTTTTACTAGGGAGGGCGGTTCCTATAAGGTAAAACAAGAAATCAGGAACATGCTTATTTTTGCCGGGCACGACCTGGTGAAAAACCCGCCTTATTGCAACATCGACCTGATCAGTTGCCGGAACCTGTTGATCTACATGAACCCGGTTTTGCAGGAAAAAGTAATCACCATGATGCATTTCGGCCTGAAGAAAGAGGGCTTTTTGTTTTTGGGTTCCAGCGAGAATGCCTCTAAACTGTCATCCCAGTTTTCAGAAATCAGCAAAAAGTGGAGGGTGTACCAAAAAAACAGTGACTCACGCTCTGTCCGTTTCGACACCTTTTCCCTTCCTGTGGCTGACGATACAAAAAAGGTAAACCTGCCCTTCACCAGGCCTTTCAACGCTTCTTATAAAAAGATCAACCTGGTGGAAGAGGTAAACGAAGCCGTAATGGCCATCTGCGGCTACGCTGGCGTGTGCATCGATGAAAAGCTGAACGTGGTACAATCTTTTGGCGACCTCAACAAGTACGTGCTGCAGAAGCCGTTCAACACCAACCTGCTTGATCTGCTGCCCGATCCGCTCGCCACTGCTGTAGGGGCGGCCATTCCAAAAGTTGTCAGGCTCGACATAAAAGTGAACATCAACAGGATAAAGATCAAAAATAAAGAAAACATTTTCGTCAACCTGCAGGTAAAGCCATTTATGGCCACAAATACTGCCAATAAGTTGATACTTATATTGTTCAGCGAAGATTCGGGCGATAAAAACGAGCGGAAAGAAGAAGTGCATGAACTGTTTGATGAGAGCCTTCATGGCAAGGAATATGTGGCAGGACTTGAAGAAGAACTAAAGGAAACAAAAGAAATCCTGCAATCTACCTTCGATAAACTGGAAGCTTCCAACGAAAATCTGCAATCTTTCAACGAGGAGCTGCTCTCTTCCAATGAAGAAATGCAGAGCGGCAACGAGGAGTTGGAATCCGTAAATGAAGAGTTGCAAACGATCAATAGTGAACTTAACCAAAAGATCAGTGAACTATCGGAACTCAATGATGACCTGAACAATTACTTCCGCAGCAATGTAAACGGGCAATTGATCGTGGACAATGACCTGGTGCTGATAAAATTTTCCCCGGCTTCCGTGGAACATATCAACCTGAGGGAAAGCGATATAGGAAGGCCCATCAACAATATCACCACCAACATTAAATTTGAAACAATAGCGGATGACATAAAAAGAGTGGTCCGGAATGGGGAAATTATAATCAGGGAAGTGCAATCTTCCACTGAAAAGTGGTACCAGGTGATGGCCATGCCCTATATTCGCCAGGCCAATAGCAAGCAAGACGGGGTTATTATTTCATTTAATGAAATAACGGACCTGAAAAGGGCACAGGAAGAACTGAACAATAGCAACAAGAGTTTAATGCGGATCAACGCTGACCTTGATAATTTTGTATACTCGGCTTCCCATGACCTGATGAGCCCCATAACAAATATTGAAGGGCTAATCACTTTGTTGAAAATGAAAACAGATCCCGATGATCCGCAGGTGAAGCAGTTTGCCTTAAGGCTCGACTCCTCTATTGCAAAATTCAGGGCGGTTATAAAAGACCTGGGAGATATAGGTACGATAGAGGGTGAAATACTTAAAGAGGGGGAGGTTATAAATATTGAGGAATTTCTTGAAGACATCAGGTTAAGTATTCTTGACAAGGTCACTGCTACCAACACGGAAATCAAATCCAATTTTCTGGTAGAAGAAATCAAATTTTCCAGGAAGAATCTTCGGAGTATTTTATTTAACCTGATCAATAATTCGATTAAATACAAGTCGCCGGAACGCGATCCGGAAATCCTGATCAAGACGAAAACAGTGCCCGGCTTTCTCGTTTTGTCTGTCAAAGATAACGGTATGGGCATGGAAGCAAATAAAACCGACAGTATTTTTACCATATACAACCGCCTGGGCAACCAAGTGGAAGGGCAGGGAATAGGCCTTTACCTGGTGAAGAAAATAATTGAAGGCTCCGGTGGCAAAGTGGAAGTGGAAAGCGAAATGGGCAAAGGGACTACTTTTAAAGTGTTTTTTAAGGTTTAAAAAAAGCGATTTTGGAAAATCGCTTCGTAAGCATGGCATAAAATTATATAAAATAATACCAATTTTTAAAGCTATTCTTTTAAACAACAGCCTTTAAACTTTTCACCAGAACCACAAGGGCAAGGATCGTTCCTTCCTATACTTTTTTGTTTTTGAAATGGTTTTTTGAGTCTTTTCACCATATCCTGATGGTATACTTTCTTTAGGATATTGTATAGCTTAGGATGGTTTTGTTGAAATATTTTAGGCCTTTCAAAAAAGTACTCACTGGCAACAGCCAAAAATTCTTCTTCAGTTGTGGCAGCGTATTCATCAATATCACTTTCACCTTTCTTTATTTTTCCCATTTCCCTTTGCATGAGGGCCAACCAAGGCTTTACATATTCCCTGTCATTCATAACCCCTGGTACCCCATCGATGGTCCCGTCCTGTTTGTCAATAATATGAACAAATTCGTGAATGGCAGTGTTTTGTTTGTCTTTTGTATTTGCAAAACCATGAACCAGGCTTTCCTTGCTCAATATCATTACCCCATCCATATTTTGGCCACTCCCTACCATACCGGTAATAGTTTCATCCCGCTTCTCCATTGAGAAGTTCCTGTCGAACGCTGCCGGATACAAAAGTACTTCGTCAAGGTAATCGTATTCCCAGGAAGGGAACCCAAAAAGAGGTATTACTGCACTGCTTGCAATCAGCATCTTTTCCAGGTCCGTTACCTCCGTTTTGATGCCAGTGATACGCACTTGTTGTAGAAATTTACGTATTTTACTTTCAAACCTTTTTTTCTCATTGTGATCCAGGTTTTGATAAAAATGTACATTTGTTTGCAGGAGCTCTCGCCACGCCGCAGGAAATTTACGCGGCACTTTATTTTTTGGCTTGTTCATAAGCCAAATCCAATAAATAATGAATGCAAAAAGACCTATGCTTAAAATAATAGATATTACCATCCTTCAAATTTTGATTTCAACTGGAAAAGTAAACAATAGGTTTGTGGTTGAGGAATATAATTTCAGAAGGTAAAAATTTACGGCTATTCTACAATTCTGTCTTGTAAGAAATCGATCCTTGCCTTATCAATACTTGCATTCAGCTCAAATCCTAACAATAGTGCAACAGAAATAAGGTAAAACCAGATCATCAACCCCATTAAAGCACCAATAGAACCGTATAGCTTGTTGTATGTAGAAAATGTTGAAATATAATAGCTAAAAGCAAAAGAAACCAATATACATAACAATGCAGCCATTATTGAGCCAACAGAAAAAAATCGCCACCTAAAAGTGACTGCCGGGGCGTAATGGAAAATGAATGAAATTGTAACATAAAAAATTAAAAATAAAATCACATACCTTAGAAGGAGCAATAAATAAATGATGTAATTGCCCGCAAGATAACCTTGTATATAGTTCAAAAACAATTGACCAATCCCCAAGACTATAACTGCAGTAATCAATACGAATGATAAAACAACAGTCAATAAAGATGCCATCAACCTTGTTTTGATATAGCCCCTTTTATCACTTGTTTTGTAACAGCGGTTAAATGCATTCATTAGTGAGAGCATACCATTGGTTGCCATAAAAAAAGCGAAAAGAAATCCAAATGTAAGCAAGCCACCCCTTTGCTTGCTGATGATGTCCACTATGGTTGATGCCGCTACATCATACATGCTTTCAGGCATTACTTCTTCCATGAATTCCATGATCTCGAATCGAATGTCTACCTTTGAAACATCCGTAAAATTGGACAAGAAAGGGATGAGGGTAAATAAAAATATTATTGCGGGAAATATTGCAAGGGTAAAATTGAAAGCAACTCCATTGGCCCTTTCAAAAACATCATCTTTGTCAACTTTGTGCACAAAGATTTTAAGAATGCTGTAGAGGGAAACCCCTTCTTTAGTAAAGTGAATGTTCTTTAAGTATGCTACAGCCTTAACATATGGCTTTGATTGGACAATATATTTTTGAGTTTTATCAAACATAATATGGTTCCAAAACTTTTTTCAATTGCTCGGGCAGCCGTACAGGTTTTTCTGAATCTTTACTTAAAAATACAAGGATGGTGTTTCCAGTATTGATCAGTTCCTGGTGCTGGTTAAAAATCTCATAGGTGAAGTGGATTTTAACACCAGGAAATTGAGGGATGGATACTTTTACAGTAAGCACATCATCATACCTTGCGGGTTTGTAAAATTTACAATAAAAATCCAGCACGGGCAGCATAATCCCGGCAGCCTCAAGTTCTTTATAAGCAATTCCCAGGTTTCTGAGCGATTCTGTCCTAGCAATTTCATAATACATTAAATAGTTGCCGTGGTACACAAAACCCATCTGATCTGTCTCGGCATACCTCACCCGTACTTCTGTGCTGTAGGTGTACATCAGTTATTTAAATAATTTAGCTTTATTAAGTGCCTGCTGGTACTTCCTGGCATTTTTTAAATGGTCATTTAAATTGGTTGCAAACGCATGGTAACCTGAAAAATCGTCCTTAGCACAAAAATAAATATAGTTATGGTCTTTATAATTTAATACAGCATCAATATAAGTAATTCCTGGCAAATTTATAGGTCCCGGTGGAAGGCCTGCATATTTATATGTATTATAGGGTGAGTCAATCTGTTTATGCACATTCAGCACACGTTTTATAGTAAAATCGCCTGCTGCATATACCAGGGTAGGATCTGCTTGTAAAGGCATGTTTTTCTTTAGCCTGTTGATGTAAACCCCTGCAATTATAGGGCTTTCATCTGTTTTTACCGATTCGGCAAGTACAATAGACGAAAGGGTCGTTACTTCAGTAGGGCTCATTTTTAAATTCCGGGCTTTTTGAAGGCGTTCTTCATTCCAAAATTTGTTGTACTCTTTGTGCATCCGGTCAAAAAGCTGCTCCACACTGATGTTCCAGTACATTTCATAGGTGTTCGGGATGAACATCGCCAAAAAATTGTATTCATTGAACCCATACTTTTCAGCTACTTTAGGGTCTTTAAGATGTTTCTCAATATCTTCCTGCGAAAGCTCCAGGTTCTTGCTCAACTTCTCGGCAAGGTCTTCTTTCAACCTGATATTGTTGAAGGTAAGGTTTATTGGGCTTTGGTTCCCAGATTTTAGGAACCGAACCGCCTCAAGGTTTGTCATATTTGATTTTAATAGATAAACACCTGGTTTTACATTTCCTTCATATTTTAAAAGCTTTGCCAAGACACTGAACGATACCAAATCCTGTACATAATTTCCATCGTACAGAGAATCTTGTACGCTTTTAAATGTAGCACCCGATGGGATAATAAGATATTTATCCTTTTTTTCAACTAATATGTTCGGGGTTTTGATGATTTGATAAATATAAAAAGAAAATGAAGTGAGTAATATTGAAAAAGTTAATATTATTATTACAAAAACTTTCCTGTTTTTCATTGTTAATTAGAGTTTGAATACCTGGAATAAAATCTACTATTTAATGCTTCGGTGATTTAGATCAACCTAATTATTCAAAATCACCACCATTGCACAACCTTAACTTTTCTTTTTTTATGAACCCAGAACACCTGTGGGTAAAAACATAAACTATAACAAAAGTAATACTTTGTAGAATTGCATTGGTTCTTTTTATTGAATATTGTTAAAAGTTTTAAAAATGTTTGTACCGAAAATTATATAACATAAATATTACTTCAATGGCTGCAGAATTAATAAAATTATATGAGGAAAATCCTGAAGAATCTAAAATCAGTAGGATTGTCTCTGTTTTACGGGACGGAGGCGTAATTATATACCCTACGGATACAGTATATGGTATTGGGTGCGATATTTTTAATTCTAAGGCGGTAGAGAAAGTCTGCAGGATAAAAGGCATAAAACCGGATAAAAATAATTTTTCAATAATTTGCTACGACTTGAGCCATATATCAGAATATGCAAAACATATTTCTACACCGGTTTTCAAAATCATGAAGAAAGCTTTGCCCGGACCTTTTACGTTTATATTAGAGTCTAATAATAAAGTTCCGAAATTATTGAATGCAAAAAAGAAAACTATTGGAATCAGGGTCCCGGATAATAATATTGCACGGAACATTGTTAATCAATTGGGAAACCCTATTGTGACTACTTCTATAAGGGACGAGGATGAGGTAATTGAATATTCTACCGACCCTGAGCTGATTTATGAAAAGTTCATGAACTTGGTAGATGTTGTTATAGATGGCGGTTATGGGGGCAATATTGCCTCTACAATTGTGGACTGCACGGAAGATCAAATAGAAATAGTTAGGGAGGGCCTTGGTGATATTTCTTTGTATGTATAAGTATTGATGCTTATATTTCAACGATTTCAATTAATTATTTTATGGATAGACCCGTTCTTGTTGAGCTGCACTACCTTCCATCTTTGGAATATTTTTGCTGCTTGTATGGGACAAAAGAATTAATAGTTGAAGTTCATGAGCATTATGCAAAACAAACTTTTAGGAACAGGTGCTATATTTTGACAGCAAACAAGGTTGTGCCCCTTACCGTGCCAGTAAAAGAAGGTAATAAAAAGGTTAAATATAAAGATATTCAAATTGATGGAAGTCAAAAATGGTTAAGTGTACATTGGAGGACAATAATGTCTGCCTATGGTAAGGCACCTTTTTTTGAATACTATGCACCTTTTTTTGAAAGTATTTTGTTAAAGAAGCACACCTTTTTATTAGACTTAAATTACGAACTACTGTCAATATGTCTTAAGCTTCTTGACTTGGACATAAAAATAGTTTTTAATGAAGAATACAAAAAAGGGCATGATGACGGAATTATGGACCTCCGTAATGTGATAAACCCGAAAATCAGCTTTACGAAAAATAACTTATACAAAGAAATTTTGTATAATCAGATTTTTGGCAAAAACTTTGTAAGTAATTTAAGTATAGTAGATTTATTATTTTGTGAGGGTGGTAATTCGAAGCGAATCCTTCAAAGTTCTACAATTCCTTAAAACTGAACAAATGTAATTACTATTTCGTTTTCAAATTAGATTATTAGAAAATTATTATTAATTTAAGCTTATTAAAAGCTGTGATTTTACACAGATACAATCTAAAAAAATTCCTATAATATGGAGGCAAAATTTTCAAATAGAGTTAAAGAGGTTATTTCTTTAAGCCGGGAGGAAGCTCTTCGCTTGGGGCATGACTACATTGGCACTGAACATCTGCTTTTGGGGATGTTGAGGGAAGGTGAAGGTGTTGCTGTAAGTCTTCTCAAAAAGCTGGGAGTTTCGTTAGACGATCTCAGGTTATCTGTTGAGCAAGCCACCAAAGGTACTGCAACTAATAATGTAAAGAACTTAGCAAATATACCCCTTACGCGTCAATCAGAAAAAGTACTTAAAATTACATATCTTGAGGCAAAGATCTTCAAAAGCCAATTAATTGGAACAGAGCATCTATTGCTTTCAATATTGCGCGACGAGGACAATATAGCTACACAGCTTTTGGAAAAATTCGATGTAAACTACGATGTTGTGAAAGAACTATTAGAATATCAAACCGAAAACCCTATGGCATCTTCTGATACAGATGATGGGGACGAAGATTCTTCCAGGGTATTTGGAAGCAGTTCTTCAGGACGTGAGTCAACTTCAAAAACAACAGAAAAATCCAGGACTCCTGTTTTGGACAATTTTGGAAGGGACCTTACCAAACTAGCCGAAGATGACAAGCTTGACCCAATAGTAGGCCGTGAAAAAGAAATTGAAAGGGTAGCACAGATCTTAAGCCGAAGGAAGAAAAACAACCCGATTTTAATCGGGGAGCCAGGTGTTGGAAAAACAGCCATAGCCGAAGGCCTTGCACTTAGAATTGTACAAAAGAAGGTGTCAAGGGTATTGTTTGGGAAAAGGGTGGTAACCCTTGACCTTGCATCTTTGGTAGCGGGCACTAAATACAGGGGGCAGTTTGAAGAAAGGATGAAAGCGGTAATGAACGAACTTGAAAAATCTCCCGAAGTTATCCTTTTCATTGACGAGCTTCATACAATCGTAGGCGCTGGTGGTGCTTCTGGATCTTTGGATGCTTCAAACATGTTCAAGCCGGCACTTGCAAGGGGAGAAATCCAATGCATAGGTGCTACAACTTTAGATGAGTACCGTCAATATATTGAAAAAGATGGTGCTTTGGCAAGGAGGTTCCAGGTAGTTATGGTTGATGCCACAACTCCGGAAGAAACCATTCAGATCCTTACAAATATTAAAGACAGGTATGAAGATCACCATAATGTAAATTATACCGAAGAAGCAATTGAAGCTTGTGTGAAACTTTCAGACAGGTATATCAGCGACCGTTTCTTGCCTGATAAGGCCATTGACGTACTTGATGAAGCTGGGGCAAGGGTGCACATCAATAACATTCACGTGCCAGAAGAAATCATTAAGTTTGAAGAGGCTATTGAAGATATTAAGAAAGAAAAGAACAGGGTTGTTAAAAGCCAAAAATATGAAGAAGCTGCCCAATTAAGGGATAAAGAAAAGAAGTTGCTAGAGCAGCTTGACAGGGCAAAAATGAAATGGGAAGAAGAAACCAAAAGCAAACGATATACTGTCGATGAGGAAAATGTTGCCGAAGTAGTTGCTATGATGACTGGTATACCTACCAGCAGGGTAGCTGCAAACGAAAGCAATAAACTTCTTGGAATGGGTCAGGAGCTTGAAAATAAGGTTATTGGCCAGCAAGAAGCTATTAAAAAACTGGTAAAAGCGATTCAAAGGACCAGGGTAGGGTTAAAAGATCCTAAAAAACCAATTGGCTCATTTGTTTTCCTTGGCCCAACTGGGGTTGGTAAAACTGAATTGGCAAAAGTTCTGGCTACGTATTTATTTGACAAAGAAGATTCTTTGATAAGGATAGATATGAGTGAGTATATGGAGAAATTCTCCGTGTCAAGATTGGTTGGAGCGCCTCCGGGATATGTGGGCTATGAAGAAGGAGGACAGTTGACTGAAAAGGTAAGAAGGAAGCCTTATAGTGTTGTACTTCTTGATGAAATAGAAAAAGCCCATCCTGACGTATTTAATTTACTGCTCCAGGTTTTAGACGATGGTATTTTGACTGATGGTTTGGGAAGAAGGGTTGATTTCAGGAACACAATCATTATTATGACCTCTAATATCGGTGTCAGGGACCTTAAAGATTTCGGAAGCGGAATTGGTTTCTCTACCAGGTCTAAAGGTGAAAGTGGTGACGAAATTATGAAATCCACTATACAAAATG
>JALZND010000071.1 GCA_030857845.1 Bacteroidota bacterium
GGGTATGACACTGTGGTTGGTCTCAATGACATTATTTGTCGTTTCTACCCTGCTTGGTGGTATCAACTATATAACAACAGTTATCAACCTTAGGACAAGGGGAATGTCTTTTACAAGGTTACCCTTGACTATCTGGGCATTTTTCCTAACTGCAATATTAGGTTTGCTGGCTTTCCCTGTCCTATTTTCAGGTGCATTGTTACTTGTATTTGACAGGAGTTTTGGAACCAGTTTCTATTTATCTGATATATTTATTGCTGGGGAAGCTTTGCCTAATATGGGTGGAAGCCCGCTATTGTTCCAACATTTATTTTGGTTCTTAGGGCATCCTGAAGTTTATATAGTATTGTTGCCTGCTTTAGGTATTGCTTCTGAAATTATAGCCACAAATTGCCGCAAACCTATTTTTGGTTATCGCGCCATGATTGGTTCTATGATAGGTATTACAATCATATCATTCCTGGTATGGGCACACCATATGTTTGTGTCTGGGCTAAACCCCTTCCTGGGATCGGTGTTCATGTTCACAACCCTGGTTGTTGCTGTGCCTTCAGCTGTTAAGGTATTCAATTATCTTGCTACTTTATGGCGTGGAAATATTGTCTTTACCACAGCAATGCTTTTTGCCATAGGATTTGTATCAGTATTTATATCTGGCGGTGTGACAGGAATATTTTTAGGGAGTGCTGCAATTGACATCCAATTGCACGATACTTATTTTGTAATTGCCCACTTCCACTTGATTATGGGAAGTGCATCCGCATTTGGCCTATTGGCAGGTGTCTACCATTGGTTCCCTAAAATGTTTGGAAGGATGATGGATTCACGTTTAGGTAATATTCACTTTTGGTTGACCTTTGTGGGGGTTTATATGGTGTTTTTCCCATTGCATTATATAGGGATCGCTGGTTTTCCAAGAAGATATTATTCTTTTACCAACTTTGACGCATTCTCTACATTTGCAGATTTGAATATGTTTGTAACGATTGCTGCCATTATTACTTTCCTGGCACAATTTATTTTCTTGTTCAATTACTTTTACAGCATGTATAGGGGAAGGCTTGCACCCCTCAACCCATGGAAATCAAACACCTTGGAATGGACTACACCTCGGGAACCGGGACATGGCAATTGGCCTGGGGCAATTCCAACGGTTTACAGGTGGCCTTATGACTACAGTAAACCAAATTCACCTGATGATTTCATTCCGCAGAACGTACCATATGCATTAACACCGGAATCTAATCTTCCTCATGAAAATGAATTTGTAGACCGGGAAAAAGAAGCCGATGCAATTATTGTGGATGAAGCATCATAAAAACAACATATTTATAAAGATAGGTATAACATCCATAATAGCAGTTTATTTTCTGATACTGGTAGGCGGGATTGTAAGAAGCACAGGATCGGGAATGGGATGCCCCGATTGGCCCAAATGCTTTGGTAGCTGGGTGCCCCCTACAAATGAATCGCAGCTTCCTGAAAATTATAAGGAGGTTTATTCCCAAAAGAGAAAAGAGAAAAATAATAAAATTGCTAATTATCTGGAAGCATTGGGGTTTTCAGGTTTGGCTTTTCAAATTAAAAATGAAGAATCGGTTTCGGCAGAGACTGATTTTAATAGTGTTAAAACCTGGATTGAATATTTGAATCGGTTGGTAGGGGTTGTAATTGGTCTTTTGATTATAGCCACCTTCATTACTTCATTTAGGTTTATAGGGAAAGATATTTCGATATTTGTTTTTTCGTTTTTTGCTTTAGTGTTGGTGGTTGTACAAGGATGGATAGGCTCATTAGTAGTTTCTACCAACCTGCTACCATGGATGGTTACAGTACATATGTTGTTGGCTTTTGTACTCATTGCTGTTTTAATTTATGCTGTATTTAAGGCCGGCCCTCAAAAGCTAAATGTATTAAGCGTAAATAAAGTGAGGCTCAACCTGGTGATTGCTTTGTGTATTATTACCATTATTTTACAAACAATATTAGGAACACAAGTACGGGAAGCTATTGATCAGATTGCATTAACATTTGACTTCGCAAATAGAAATAGATGGATTGAAAAACTTGGAATGGCATTCTATATTCACAGATCTTTTTCTATCCTGGTCTTAGCTTTGCACCTTTACCTTGTATTTATACTATATAAGAATAGCAATAAGAATATTTATATATTAAATTTGTCGAAAATTTTATTTGGATTGGTAATATGGGAAGTATTTACGGGAGTGGTGTTAGCTTATTTTGCAATCCCTGCTTTTCTACAACCAATCCACCTATTATTGGCAACTATAATTTTCGGGATTCAATTTTATTTTATCCTTCTTTTTAATGTTCCTTCAATTACTGAAATTGAAGGTTCCATTATAGAGTCAAGGCTAGTAAAAGCATAATAAAAATGATAGTACAAAAAATTGATGATTTAGGTGTTGGGGCATTTGTAGGACTTAAGCTAAAGGCTTATTTTGAGCTGTTGAAGTTCAGGCTTTCTTTCCTGGTGGCCTTCTCTTCTGGTTTTGGATATTTACTGGCCGTAAAGCATTTTGATTATATCACATTTTTCATGTTATTCCTAGGCGGTTTTCTAGTATCAGGGTCTTCAGTAACCATAAACCAAATAATTGAGAAAGACTTGGATAAATTAATGTCCAGGACACAAAACCGTCCGTTGCCGACATTCAGGATTTCTGTAAATGAGGCTATTCTCGTGGCTGGTGTTACAGCTATATTGGGCATTTATCTGCTTTTGATGTTTACCAATATATTGACAACGTTCCTTGCCATAATATCCATGATCTTGTATAGCTTCGTTTATACACCATTGAAAAGGGTTGGCCCGGTGGCGGTTTTTGTTGGTGCCATCCCCGGGGCTTTGCCACCACTTTTAGGATGGATAGCAGCTACAGGAAGTATAAGTCATGAAGCCATGATCATTTTTGGGATTCAATTTATTTGGCAGTTTCCTCACTTCTGGGCTATTGCCTGGGTTGCTGATGATGATTATAAAAAAGCTGGATTTAAACTTTTACCTTCAGGAGGGCAAAAAGATCTTAATACGGCAATTAAAATAATGATCTATACCTTATTTCTTATTCCTTTAGGTTTACTTCCTTTACAATTTGGAATTACCGGAATAACATCAGCATCTATTGTAACAATTTGTGGTGTGTTATTTCTTGCGCAAACTTTTTCTTTAATGAAAGATGGTTCCAGGAAATCGGCACTGCGGATCATGTTTGGATCATTCTTGTACCTTCCCATTGCGCAGATTGCGTATTTGCTGGACAAGGTTTAATATCTGGCTAGTTAAATTTTTTAAAAAATTTAACTAGCCAGATATTAAAAAACAATTTAACGATTGGCTGTATTTTTAATTAAAACAGTTTGTCAAGGTCGACCATTGACCAGGATTTTCAAATGAAAAAAATGAACAGGGATATACATATAAATGTAGCAGAGGAACCAATTGAAACCCTTGCAATGCATCCTAAAAAGTTTGCATTGTGGTTGTTCATTGTTTCTATAATAATGATTTTCGCTGCAATGACAAGTGCCTATATTGTAAGGCAGGGTGAAGGAAATTGGTTTGAATTTGAGCTTCCTGCAATTTTTTGGATCAATAGTGCTGTGATTCTGGCTAGCTCAGTTACAATGCAAATAGCATATTTTGCAGCAAAAAAAGATAACCTCGAGTTGGTTAAAGTTTTTACTGCTATAACGACAGCTTTAGGAGTGGCTTTTCTTGTTTTACAATTATTGGCCTGGGAAGAGCTTGTTCAGATGGGAGTGTTCTTTGTAGGGAACCCTTCAGGTTCATTCTTATATGTACTTACAGGACTCCATGGTTTCCACCTCATAACTGGGGTGATTTATCTTTTTATATTGTTAACTTCAACATTTAAATATAAAGTCCATTCAAAAAGTATGGTACAAATGGAGATGTGCACTACTTTCTGGCATTTCCTGGATGCCCTTTGGATTTACTTGTTTTTGTTCTTATTACTAAATAATTAATTTGAATATAATTATATATGGCAACTACTACTCAGGCAGTAATTAACCGACCCACAAGAAGTATTTGGGATGGCGGACAATCCCCATTAAAATCTAGCTATGGCAAGCTGATGATGTGGTTTTTCCTTCTTTCAGATGCATTTACCTTTTCAGCACTTCTAGTTTCTTACGGCATGATCCGTTTTAGTCACCGGGCATATCCTGGTGAGGTGGACAGTTTTACTTTTTCCCAGGAGTACTGGCCGATACCCGAAAAAGTTTTTGAAGCAGTTCCATTCCTTCATGGCGTCAGCCTTCCTCTTGTTTTTGTGGGCATAATGACCTTCATATTGATTTTAAGCAGTGTTACGATGGTACTTGCCGTTGAAGCTGGCCATCGAATGGACCGGAAAGCTGTAGAAAAATGGATGATCTGGACCATCATTGGTGGAGCCGCCTTTTTAGGATGCCAGGCGTGGGAATGGTCGCATTTTATACATGGTACTGATGGGGGAGGTATGTTATCGGATGGGTCCATTTTTCATGGAGCAAACCTGAGCGCGAACCAATACGGTCCACCAACATTTGCAGCTTTGTTTTTCTTTATTACTGGGTTTCATGGAACGCACGTACTAAGTGGTGTAATTTTAAACATGCTCATATTTTACAATTCAGCTACAGGAGTATACGAACGTAGGGGACATTATGAGATGGTAGAAAAAGTAGGTTTATACTGGCACTTTGTAGATTTGGTTTGGGTATTTGTTTTTACCTTCTTCTATTTAATTTAGATTATAATTTAAAATAAAATATTATGTCATCAGAAGAAACACATCATAACGTAGTAGTTACCCCTCCTGATAAAGATAGGATAAGGAAGATCTGGAAGGTTGCTTTGATTTTAGGTATTGTTACAGCAATCGAGTTCTTATTTGCTTTTACAATGCCTCGAGGTGTATTATTGATTGTTATTTTCATAGGTCTTACCATTGTAAAAGCTTTTTATATTGTAGCGGAATTTATGCACTTGCGCCATGAGGTAAAAGTTTTGATATGGGCGATTTTAATCCCTACAGTTTTTGTTATTTGGCTTATTATTGCGTTAATAATAGAAGGTGGTATGATCCTCGACCTTAGGCATTAGACCTTTTATAAAATGCTGCAATAGGCCGTAGCACTATGTGGCATTAAATAAAATATATGAAAAAGTTATTTAAGGCCGGTATTTTGCTGATCACATTAGCGGTACCGGTTTTTATATTTTTGTTTCTCAAAGCTTTTGGGAGCAATAATTTTACCATACCTATTTATTATGAAGAAGGTGTAATATCTTCTTTGTCCCAATGTACTTTTTCTAAAGATGTTCACAGGATACCTGATTTTGAACTGACAACAAGTAGAAATACAAAAATCAGTCACCAAGTTTTGGAAGGTAAAGTAACGGTAGTAGATTTTTTCTTTACAAGCTGCCCCAATATTTGTCCTGCCATGAGCAAAGAAATGAGCAGGGTACATGATAAATACAAATCGCATCCTGATTTTCAAATACTTTCTTTTACTGTAGACCCACAGCATGACAATGTATCATCATTGGATAAATATTCAAAAAGGTTTGAAATAAGAGGAAACGAATGGCAATTTATAACCGGCGAGAAAGAAAAAATATACCACCTTGCCAGGTGCGGTTTTATACTTCCTGTTGAAGATGGGGATGGAAGTCCTGAAGATTTTATCCATAGTGAAAAATTTATATTGGTAGATGCCCAAAAAAGGATCCGTGGCTATTATGATGGGACGGACAGGGAAGACGTAGACAGGTTGATTACAGAAATTGATATACTAAATAAAGAGCAGCTTTAATATCATGTTAATATCAAAAAGCGAATCCAGGAATATTTTAATAATTACTATTTTATCCATTGTAGTCCCTCTATTGGTAGCGATACTCCTGTTTATGCCCACAAAACTAAATGTAGAAGGCAATTGGATCAATTACCTGCCGCACATAATTGGAACATTAAATAGTGCTACTGCTATAGCTTTGCTATTTGGATTTTGGGCAATAAAAAATAACAAAGTTGATTATCATAGAATTGCTATGACTGTAGCATTTTTGCTTGGTATTTTATTCCTGGTGTTTTATGTTATTTATCATTCTGGAGCGGAATCCACAATTTATGGAGATGTCAATAAGGATGGTTTACTGAGTGATATTGAACGGGAAGCATTAGGCCAAAGCAGGATAATATATTTGATTATTCTTTTATCCCATATCGTCCTGGCAACCATTGTTGTTCCATTTGTGCTGTTTGCAATATATTATGGTTATACATCCAATTGGTTAAAACATAAGAAAATTGTAAAGTTTACATTACCTATTTGGTTGTACGTGTCTATAACAGGAGTCATTGTTTATTTAATGATAAGGCAATATTATTAGAAAGTTTTACGAACCTTTATTTTTCGTAAGGGTTATACTTTAAGATCAGCGCAGTATGAATAAAGTCATAAATTTCATCATAATATTTGTTATATTATTAATGTTAGGCTTGCAAAATGCATATGCCCAATGTGCCATGTGCAAGACAACTATTGAAAATAATGTAAGTTCCGGTGATGTCGCTTTTGCTTCTAAACTTAATATAGGTATTATGTACTTATTATTTGCACCTTATATTTTAGTGGCAGTTATAGGATATTTATGGTATAGAAACAGTAAGGCAAATGCAAAAAAAATCAAAATTTCAAGCTATCGTAGAAGGTAAATGTCCGCGTTGCAGGCAAGGTGATTTATTCACCTATCCTATCAGGAACATTTCAAAGTTTGCTATCACCAATACAAACTGCCCTAACTGCGGCGTCAGGTTTGAACAAGAACCCGGTTTTTTCTTCGGCGCAATGTACATCAGCTATGCAATATGCGTAGCAATATTGGTTACAACTTTTATAGTGATTAATTTTATTTTTAAGGATGCTCATATTTTAGTATATGTGATTTCCGTACCATTAGTTGTAATACTTGCCTTGCCCTTTATTTTCAGGTATTCCAGGATATTATATCTTTATTTAATAGGGGGTATCTATTACGATGAAAAATACTCTGAAACTTTTTAATTTTTATTAAAAACCAACAATAATAGTCAACCAAAATCTTATTTAATAGTATACTCTTTGTACTTTATTATTGTCATAAACTTTTGATTCCACAAATTTTTAAAATATTGATTCTCCAAGACTGATAATCTGGGTTATAAAAGATTAGTCTTATTTTTTTAATCAGAATAAATAATATTAATTTTGATATATTTTTTTTGTTAATTTTAATAAAATTAAAATCCGAACAAGTTTAAAACTTCATTTCAAAGCAGGACCTAAGTCATCCATTTAAATTAGTTATTTTCATGAAAATTGGATTTGATGCAAAAAGGGCATTTTTAAATTATACAGGTTTAGGGAATTACAGCAGGTTCGTTATCAACGCTTTGAGCAATAAGTTTAGGGACAATGATTATTTTCTTTATGCGCCTTATCAGGGTGTCGATCCTGAAGCAAAATTACTTATTTCCTTAAATAATGTACATCTCCGGACGCCATCAAGTATTGTAGCAAAAATGAACCTGGGAAGCATTTGGCGTAGTGCTATTGTAGGCAATGTGGCTTTAAAGGATGGTGTGGATATATTTCATGGTTTAAGTAATGAGTTGCCCCTGATACTTGACAAAAAATTAAAAACCGTTGTCACAATCCATGACTTGCTTTTCATACGATATCCAGAATTATATAATTTCATTGATGTAGAAATTTACAAGAGGAAGGTAAAACATGCGTGTAAAGTAGCAAACAAAATTATTGCTGTTAGTGAACAAACAGGTGAAGACCTTAAAGATTTTTTAGGTGTTGATCCCTCAAAAATTGATGTGGTTTATCAAGGTTGTCATCGAGCTTTTAAAAAAGAATACCCTCCCTTAGACTTAAATATAGTTATAGATAAATATAACCTCCCTGATGATTTTATTTTAAACGTGGGTACCATAGAAGCCCGCAAAAATGTTCTTTTGATTATAAAGGCGCTGTCCCATATTAAAAAGAAATTTGATATTCCTGTTGTAATCATCGGAAGGGCAACAAAGTATAAAAATGAACTTGTGGCATGGGCAAAAAAGGAAGGGATTTTAAATCAAATTATATTTTTGCACGACGTTCCTTTTGAAGATCTGCCCAAGATTTTTCAATTGTCAAAACTATTTATTTACCCATCAAAATTTGAAGGGTTTGGTATTCCCATAATTGAAGCTTTATCTTCACAGGTGCCAGTCATTTCAAGTACAGGGTCTTGCTTTTCAGAAGCGGGAGGGGAGGATTCCATATATATTGACCCGGAAGACCCTGAAGCATTAGGAGATGCTATATTGTCTGTTTTTAACAATCCTTCCATGACAAGCAAAATGATAATGAAGGGAAACGAGTATGTTAAAAAGTTTGATGATGATAATATAGCATCAAATTTAAATGCAGTCTATGAAAAGTTGGTGTTAGATTAAGTACAAAACTTATGTTTTTCCATCTGAATTTCATTTAGAACCTAGAAGATGAGCAAATAAATCAACATCATTTTACAAAGCATGTATTCGATGTTATTTGATAATCGTTTCAGGTTCATTATGGGATTTGGAACTGGATCTATTACGTTTCCTATAAATAGTGATTGGTTGATTATTAAAAGAACATTATAAATATTATCTGTTATTCATAAAGAACATTAAAATTATTTGCGGAGGTACATAGTTTATAATAAGAAATTTTAGGATATGTTTCTATGGCAGTTTCAAACTACATATATTTATTAACATTTACTAAAAGCAAATTTTAAAAAATGAAATACGCTGCCATAGACCATGCGCTTTTTATATCCAACCGTCAAAAGCTTTGCAAGCTCCTAAAGCCTAAATCTATAGCCGTATTTAACTCAAATGATATTCTGCCTACCAATGCAGATGGCACAATGCCATTCAGGCAAAACAACGATTTATTTTACCTTTCGGGAATTGATCAAGAAGAAAGCATATTGCTTTTAGCCCCTGATTTTTACGATCATTCGTTTCGGGAAATTTTATTTCTAAGGGAAACCAATGAAAATATTGCTGTGTGGGAAGGCCATAAATATACGAAGGAAGAAGCATTTGGAACTTCTGGTGTAAAAACGGTAATGTGGCTATCACAATTCGAACAAACCCTCAATACAGTATTGATGGAGTCAGAGCATGTATACCTGAACTCTAATGAACATATCAGGGCAGCCGTGATGACAGAGACCAGGGATGCCAGGTTCATGAAGTGGTGCTTGGGAAAATATCCTCTTTTTAAATATGAAAGACTGGCTCCTTTGATGAGTAGTTTAAGGGCTGTAAAATCATTTCAGGAGATTGAATTGATGCAAGAAGCTTGTAATATTACAGAAAAAGGATTTAGGAGGGTTTTAAAATTTGTTAAACCTGGTGTGGCAGAATATGAAATTGAAGCAGAATTCATCCATGAGTTTATTCGCAATAAGTCAAGGGGTTTTGCATACCAACCCATTATAGCTTCAGGTGCCAATGCCTGTGTACTTCATTATATTGAAAACAAGAATGTTTGTAAAGAAGGGGAGGTTATACTGATAGATGTAGGTGCAGAATATGCTAATTACAATGCAGATATGACAAGAAGCGTCCCAGTAGCAGGAAGGTTTACTAAAAGACAGGCTGACGTTTACCAAGCAGTATTGAGGGTAATGAAAGGGGCAATGCAGATTTTAAGGCCCGGCACGGTAATACCTGAATACCATAAAGAAGTTGGGAAAATAATGGAAAGTGAATTGATAAACCTGGGTTTAATTGATAGGACAGATGTTAAAAATCAAAACCCTAAAAGCCCCCTATATAAAAAATATTTTATGCATGGCACCTCACACCACCTTGGCCTGGATGTTCATGATATTGGCAATATTTATCGTAAAATTGAGAAGAACATGGTATTTACCGTGGAACCTGGTATTTACATTCCAGCCGAAAATCTGGGCATCAGGCTTGAAAATAATGTTGTAGTAAAAGAGGAAGGGCTTGTAGATTTGATGAAAAACATTCCTATTGAATTGGAGGAAATTGAAGGCTTGATGAATTCCTAATCCAGATAGGATGTTCATAACTTTTCTAAAGCCAAAAATCAAAAAAATCCTAAGGATTGATAACGTCCTACCCTTCCGGTCCGTTACGTATTTTGCACTGGAAACCAGGTTTGGAATAATAAAGATGTTGCAGCTTTTATGGAGCCTGAGCCTGGATGTTGTTCTAGGTTCCATCATATGCCATGTTATGGTTTTACATTTGTTAGATGTTTCACCCGTTCCATGGCTGCAAGTAACTGTTTTAGGTTTAACTGTATGGTTGATTTATATAATAGACCACCTTTGGGATGTTAAAAAGATAAAGGGAAGGCCATCCTCTGGGCGGCATAGTATTTACTTTGAGCATTATACCTTTTTCAAATATTTTGCAATCATATTATTGCCATTTGTTCTAATTTCTTCCCTTCTATTTCTTTCTTTCAAAGTAATTGTTTTTGGTTTTCTTCTAGGGCTATGTGTAGCAGGCTATTTATGCATTGTTCACTATTGTAATGTGAGGAAAATGGAAAAATGGTTTCATAAAGAGATATTTGTGGGCTTGATTTATGGCCTTGGTATATGGGGCAGTGCCGCATTGCTTGCCAGAAACTTTGAAGTAGTCCATTGGATATTAGGGGCTATGTTTGTAATGATAGCCATCCAAAACTTGCTTATTTTTTCGGTGTACGAACAGGAAGAAGACTTAAGTCAAAATCAACAATCAATTGTTCAGGTTTTTGGACAAAACACTATTAAAAAATCTGTAATACTCATTGCTCTGCTTGTTGGCATCATGGGAACTATCATTCTTATCTTCTTTTCCAGCCCCCTTATTAGAAATTGGGTAATTATTGAATGGATAATGGTGGTAATTCTAGTATGTATTGTAACTAAGCCCGAATATTTTAAAAAGTCATTTGCATACAGGTGGGTAGGTGATGGGGTTTTTATTTTACCTGCAATTTTGTGGCTCTGGGTTTTTGTTAATGGTTGAATTAAGGATAGATAATTTATTTTTACAATCATTCAATAATAAAAGTATAGCCATACCAAAGTTAAAAAACCGACACGACAATGAAAATTCCGACAATACACGGATATATAGACAGAAGAATTTTAATCAACTTCACGGCTGACCCAAAAGCTGTGGAGAAAATTATTCCATATCCTTTTAGACCAACAATTTACAAGGAAAAAGCTATAGTAGGAATTTGCCTGATTAGACTAAAAAACATAAAACCCAAAGGACTTCCAGACTTTATTGGAGTGAACTCGGAAAATGGAGCCCACAGAATTGCGGTTGAGTGGGACGAAAATGGTGTGACAAAATCGGGCGTTTACATTCCCCGCAGGGATACTTCATTAAAACTAAATACTTTTGTTGGCGGGAGTATATTTCCAGGAAAACATTATTATGCAAAATTCAGCGTAGAAGAAAAAAATGGTAATTATCATATTGACTTCAAGAGTTCAGACGACACCAAAATATTAATTGATGCTAACGAAACAAATTTATTTAGTGACAAATCAATTTTTGAAACGTTGAAAAACGCTTCTGACTTTTTTGAAAATGGAGATCTTGGT
>JALZND010000072.1 GCA_030857845.1 Bacteroidota bacterium
GTGTGGCCTGTAGCTCTTCCATACTTTGCCTCATTTCTTCCTCCTGAGACCGAAGCATTTCAGCCAGCTGGCGCGATTCTCCCAACAAAATTGAAGTTCTTTGATTGTTTTTGGAATTCAAAACTGCTGAGGCAATGCTTTCTGCAACATTTTTTAGAAAGTCAATTTGGAAGTTAGAAAATTTGTAGAAGGTTGCAATCTCTATCGCTCCTATAACTTCATCTTCCATTTTAAGAGGGACTATAACAATGGAATTTGGAGTAGCTTCACCCAATCCTGATGTTATCTGAATGTACTCCTGAGGAATTTCCGTTAAATGTATTACTTCTTTTTCAACTACTGCCTGGCCAATCAAACCCTGGCCTTTCATGATCTTTTTTTCTATGAATTTCTTTTTCTCGTAAGCGTAACAGCCTTTCAGTTCAAGGTATTTTTCATTTTCATTTTCAGCATTCATAATAAAAATAGCACCTTGGTTGGCACCGAGGTACTTTACAAGATGAGATATTACTGCATATGATAGGTTCTCTAAGCTATTATTGTTCAGCCTTAAAATTTCTTCAATTTTTGCTATACCTTCAGCTGCCCAGTTTCTGATCTTTACTTCTTCTGAAGAAGCATTCAATTTGTCACGCATCTCTCTCAAGGATTTGCCTAAAATATCGTCTTCAGCATTTGTATATATAGCTTCCAGGTTTCCTGATGCTATCTCATTGGCAAATTCTATATTTTTGACATAGCTGTAATTCAACACATCGTATTCCTGTTTTTTAGCATAATATTTTATTGTTCTGCTTCGTAGAAACCCTGATATCCATCCACAGAAAAATAAGCCTAAGATCAAGGTTCCATAGTATATAAAGAGGAAATCAAAATCTAATGAATTTTCTGGCAGGAATTGGAAAGAATATGCGGTTTCTTTTAAATAAATGGAACTTACATGATATGTAATAATCGACAGTAATAATGGCAAATAAACCCTTTTACTTTCAAAAATTGTAAGTCCTGTCAATATTATAAAAAATAAGACGTGGAGTTCTGTTCTTCCATTTGCCTGGTGAACGAGCTGTGTGCCTAATAGCCCAAAACACAAACAGATTATGACCACATGGACCGTACCCATGCGCAGAAAGAATTTTGACGCGTGGTAAGTAATTAAAATTATGCCACCGGTGCATATGGCAGCAATCCAGGTGCCATTAACTGCAGCGATTCCTAACCCAAGGGTCAAAAAACCATAAAGAATATATGAAATATAGGTGTCGGCCCTGGCATAAGTTTTTGTTATTATACTTTTTAGTTGATCTTCCTGCATATTGAATCTAAATTATTCTGTAATCCCCCAAAGAAAATGAGATTTGTACAATAATTTTATTTCAATTGAAGTGCTATATATTATATGTAAGATTAAGGTTAAAGAGCAATAATCAATACAGAAACCGGGATGTTGATGTTCTTAATTTACCTAATTATTAGTTTATGTTTTGATGTTGAATTGACCTTGTTTATTGTCAATATATATAGGCCCGGCAACAATCCTTCAAGTGGAATTAAAACAGGCTCTTTCTTTATCGTTCTGCATTCCAGATTATTTATTATGCTTTTGCCTGAATGATTGTAAAGGGAAATGTTGTAAAATCCTTCCTCCAGGGAAATATAAAATTCATTTTCTGCAGGATTGGGATATATATATAAATCTTTTTCGCGCCTTTGAAGAGTAGCCGTTACATTATTGACTTCTACTTTAAAATTTTGTTCTGTAGTAAAGGGCCCTGCGGTTGCCGTGATGGTAATATTGGCAGTACCTGATTTCCCAGGCAATGGTGTTATTTCAATTGTTTTCTCAAATGCATCACCTTCTATTACAATATTCTCTTCAGGTATTATTTCAAGGTTGTCCGAAGATTTTGAGATGGCGATTTCATCTTCCCCTTCATAATAAATAAAAAATTGGATAGGCTCTAAAGTTTCATCAAGGTTTATGGCCTGATCTTCTATTTTTGAAATTTCCAGAGGTTGGTTCCCTTCTATTACTGTTATAAAAAACGTTTGGAGATTTTCATTGTCATTATCCTCTCCATTATCTATCATTAATGTTATTTCTGCCGTACCTGTCATGTCTGCAGCTGGTTGAAAAGCCAGGGTAGCAGTGGATGAAGGTGGTTCAAAACTAATCGTTGGGTGGGGTATGAGAGCAGGATTGCTGGATGATGCTGTAATAATTAAATTTTCGGCTTTGCCTGTTCCTGCTGAAATACCCGTCAATTCAATAGATTGAGGTGCTGCATTTTTCTGAAGGGAAGAAATGTTTGATATCGGATCGAGTGAGGGCGGTTGTGGGCCAGTAAGCCATTGAAGGGCTCCTAAAATATGGTTCCTGAAATTTATTTCAGAATAGGCACTTTTATCATGGCCCATGGCCGTATAAAAGGATCTGCCACCATCATAAAATTTATACCATGATATCGGCCGGGCTTCGTCGTAATCATTATTGCCAGTTGAACGTAACTGTAGTAGGTTAATATTGCCACTATATAAATATCCACCTCCCCCTTTCCAATAATACCACTCCTCATTCCTGCTCCAGGGGTTTGGGAGCTCTGTTGTAGCGGGATGCAAGAGATCCAATACATCCAGCACTCCAGGAAAATTCTGGTCGGTATGGTGTGGATCTGTCCTTACAGAGGCTCCTACTAAATCACGATACCAATCCCACCCTGACCTATAAGTGTCTGAAGCCGCATGTATTCCCAAAAAAGAGCCTCCACTTTTAATATACGCTTCAAAATTTTCTTTTTGCACTTCGTTCAATATTTCATTGCCAGAAGTATTGGAAAAAACAACGACAGCAAATTTTTGAAGGTTTTCAAGGGTGTTGAAGGCATCGCCACTCCTGTCGTATGATACTTCAAAACCATTTTCATCTCCTAATTCTTCAAACATTATCCTTGCGTCTTCCCGGGAGGGATGGGTAAACTCAGAGGTTTCATCGTAAATTAATATTGCAAAATCATCCGTAATTTTTTTTGACTCTTTTAGTTCATTGATTTTAATTGATATGTTTTTGACCGGGAGATTTGTTGAAGAAGCATTAAAATGCGAAAATATGGCAACAAAAATCACCAAGTATGAATAAATGTTGAAGATATAGTTCCTGGTCATGGTCGTAGTAGGCTAAAAAAGGATTATAAGCTATCCCTGTTAAAAAAATTAGAATTAATCAATTTAACTCATACTGCAATTTTAGGTTATAATATTTAATAATAGTTCCCTTGTCAAATTAACGAAGTTGAGAGGTGAATAAGCCTCCTGAATGTTTTCAAAAGTAGGATTTGAGTTTTCCATTTCAGAACTCTAAAAATTTGCGGTGCAGACCCCAACGGGGTCAAATATAATTAGCCACGGGTTTGAACCCTTGGCTAATTAAAGGGGAGGACATAGTTTTGGCGGAATTTTTGCCTGTTGAAGAAAATTGTGACATAAACGGATGCTGCGAAACTTTAAGAATTAACAATCTAGTGTAAGAATTAATAGTATAAATAACCCTGCTTGAGCTGATTTATTAATAATTTTGTAAGAGATAATATCAATAAGCCCTGACAGGCGTTATTTCATAATAATGCATTCTTAAATTATTTTCAACTTTTTGAAATACTTAACTACATTAAGGAAAATAATGCTTTATGTCATGCTATCAATAGTATTTTTGCTATTGACAGCTGGCGGGCTCACCTATATATACAAAGATAAAATAATCAATCTTTTTGTAGAAGAAGTAAATAAAAATATAAGAACTCCCGTCAGTGTAGCAAAAATAGATTTAAGTTTATTTGAGAAGTTCCCACACCTTTCCGTGAGCCTAAAAAACGTTGTGGTACAGGAAGGGGTAGAAAATAGTATGCTGCCCCTGGCGGAAGCAAGGAATATTTACTGTAGTTTCAGCATCTTTGACCTTTTAAGGGGAGAGTACACTATCAAACAAATATTCCTTGAAGATGCTGAAGTATTCCTGAAGGTCGACAAAACAGGCTTGAACAACTATACTATCCTTGAGTCTTCGGGCAGCACAGAAGGGAGTATTGCTTTTAAATTGGAGAAGGTACAGCTTAAGAATGTGCTGGTTCATTATACTGATGAGAAAAGGGATCAGCAATATTCAGCCTACGCAGATGACATAGCGGCAAGTTTGGTTATTGAAAATGATATATATGACATAGGCTTAAAAGGCGGGCTTGTTACGAAGAAAATCCAAATTGAAGGTAACAGGTACTTTCATGACAAATCCCTTTATATAAATACACACCTTGTATATGAAGATGCCAAGGATAAAATCACAATTAAACCCTCCAAAATAAAAGTTAAAAAATCTGATTTTTCTATATCGGGTTATTTTAGTTGGAATGATGTTGATAAAATAGATATCAATGTTGATGGTGAAAATACAGATATACAAACCATACTAAGCCTTCTTCCTGAAGATATTTACAACCAATTTAAAATTTATAGCAGCAAGGGTGAAGTTTATTTCAATGGGAACATAAAGGGTGAAATAAGCAGGCAGGCATCTCCGGCTGTTATGGTCAGCTTTGGCTGCAAAGATGCTTCTTTCTCACATCCTGATTTTAAAAAAGGCATCAGCAATGTTACGTTGAACGGTAAATATACCAACAAAAAAGTTGAGGACCTTTCTTCTGCAATCCTGGAGCTTAATGATGTGCATGGCATTTTGGAAGGAAGAAAATTTATTGGAAACCTTTTGGTGAGAGATTTTAATGATTATTATGTAAAAGGTTTTGTAGATGCAGAAATTGATATTGGTTCCCTGATAAAGTTTTACCCAATAGAAAGGGTCAAAGCTGCTACAGGACAGGCAAAGGTCAAGATGAGTCTTGAGGGCAGGCTCAATGATCTTAAAAGTTCTGCCACAACAAATAAATTAGTTACCGCAGGCGAAATTATCCTCAATGACCTTAATTTTAGGATGACTACCAGTAATCTTCCATTTGAGCAATTCAATGGCAGTTTTATTTTCAATAACAATGATTTGGGCATAAGTGATTTTTCAGGGAACATTGGTAACAGCAAATTTTTATTGAATGGTTTTTTTAAAAATATAGTCGCATTTTTGGTATTTAAGGACCAGCCAATAGGTATTGAAGCTGATTTGTCTTCTCAATTCCTGGATTTTAACGAGCTGCTTTCGGGTGATATAAGTGAGGGCGAAGAAAAAGAAAAAGGCGAATATCATTATTCCTTTGAAATATCCCCAAAGCTTCAACTCTCATTTAACTGCGATATTGATAAAATCGATTTCAGGAGGTTTAAAGGCTCCGGGTTAAAAGGTTATTTGAAGGTAAACGGACAAGTAGCACAAACAAGGAATGTGACTGTGCAAGCACTTGGTGGTAAAATGAAAATGGACGCTGTGGTAGATGGCAGGGTAAAAGATAAAATCAAGGTGAAAACAGCATCTTCGTTTGAGAGAATTGATATTGATAGCCTTTTTTATGTTTTCAATAACTTTAACCAAAGCTTTCTGATAGATAAAAATTTAAAAGGCCAGATATTTGCTGACCTTGCAACATCTATGGTTTTTGACGACAAGCTGAGGCTGAATCCTGGCTCCATAGTATCTGACCTGGAAATTTCTATCAAAAATGGAGAACTGAACAATTTTGCCCCAATGCAGAATCTATCCCGGTTCATTGATGAGGCAAGCCTATCAAGGCTAAGGTTTTCAGACCTTAAAAATAGCATCCATATAGAGAAAGAGCTCATTTACCTTCCACCAATGGAAATTAGGACCAATGTTTCCACCTTACTTTTGGGCGGAACGCATTCATTTGACCAGGTGATTGACTACCGGCTACAGGTGCCTTTGAAAACTGTATTTAAAAAAGCTAAAGATACTGGAGATAACTTTGACGCCATAGATGTTGAAGGCCCTCAAGGTGCACGTTTGTTCCTCACTATCAAGGGCACCACAGATGATTATAAAATTGGCTATGATACAGAGGCTGTAAAGCAGAAAATAAAGAAAGATATTAAAAACGAAGGCAAAGAGCTCAAAGAAATATTTAAAAATAAAGGTAAACAACAAAAAGAAACAGAATTGGACGAAGAGGAATATTTTGATTTTTGATCACTGATTTTGATCACTGATTTTAAATGGATTAAAAGGATTACACTGATTATTAACTATTAAGAGAATTTGTAAAATCCTCATTAATCCACCAAATACGTGATTCAAACTTAAAAAATCAGTGCCACCCCGACTATCCATCAAATCCGTAATTCAAACAAAAAATCAGTGCCATCCCCCTAATCCCCTAAATCCGTGATTCAGACAAAAAATTCCTATATCCGTGATTTAAGTTCTGCATACTCTTTGGCAAAATAAGAAAGGATAATGCTTGCCCCAGCTCTTTTTATGGAGAGCAATATTTCCATCATGGCCCTTTCTCCATCCAGCCAACCTTTATTTGCAGCTGCTTTTACCATGGCATATTCTCCACTTACATTATAGGCAGCAATAGGCAAATCACAGTTATCATATAAAGTTTTGATCACATCAAGATAGGAGAGGGCTGGTTTTACCATTAAAAAATCTGCCCCTTCGGCTATGTCAAGTTCTGCCTCCACCAATGCTTCTTTTTGGTTGGCCGGGTCCATTTGATATGTTTTTTTATCTCCATGCTTCGGCGCTGAGTCAAGGGCATCCCGGAAGGGACCATAAAATGCACTTGCATATTTTGCAGTATATGACATAATGGAAACATTTTTAAAGTTTTCCCTATCAAGTATATCCCGCAAGTAACCCACCCTTCCGTCCATCATATCGGATGGACCAAGAATGTCAACTCCGGCACTTGCCTGTGCAAGTGCCATTTTGCCCAATATTTCCAGCGTTTCGTCATTTAAGATCTCGCCACCTTCTACTAAACCATCGTGGCCATCGGAGCTGTAGGGGTCCATCGCTACATCGCTCATTATACACACTTCGGGAAAATTATTCTTTATCCCGCGAATGGTTTGAAGGTAAAAATTTGATTCATTATAACTTTCGCAGGCAAATTTATCTTTTAAAGGATCAGCCAAAGATGGGAAAAGTACAAAAGAATTGAGGCCCAGTTTTAAGCATTCTTCTATTTCCTTTAAAATTAAGTCAGGGGAATAACGAAAAATGCCTGGCATGGAAGTAATTTCTTCTTTTTTGCCCTTTCCATCCACCATAAATAAGGGAAAGATAAAATCATTTACAGATAGCGTTGTTTCGGCTACCATGGATCTTATTATTGCTGATTTTCTATTTCTTCGCGGCCTTCTGATCATATAAAAATCTTCTTTATAAAAAATTACTTGATAAACCTTATGCTTAAAGGGTACCTGTAAAGCTCTCCTTTATCTGCTTTAACAGAGGCTATGATAACAAAAATTAGCTGCATAATAATCAATGCCGGAATTATTATAAAACCTATCAAAAGGAATAACAGTACTAAGGAACAACAAAAATATAAACTAAAACTAATTTGAAAATTCAACGACTCCTTTCCATGCGCATCAACGGAAGGAAATTCTTCTTTTTTCATGCTCCAGACCACAAAAGGGCCAATGATATTACCAAAAGGAATTAGAAATCCTGTAAAGGCAGTCAGGTGTGAGGCTAGTTCCCATTGTTTTGAAGGAGAGGCTGAAGTTTCCATTTTTTAATATTTATTTTTATTTATGTATATGGTTATTTCATTTTGAGAGCATTTATCAAACCTTAAATTCTGTAATTGTTTTTTCAATAATGTCACAGCAATCGTGTAGTTGTGACTCTGTAATAACTAAAGGTGGTGCAAATCGAATAATGTTTCCATGAGTTGGTTTTGCCAGCAAGCCATTGTCTTTCAATTGTAAGCAAATATTCCATGCTGTTTTACTTTCTGGTGAATCATTGATAACAATGGCGTTCAACAATCCTTTGCCTCTGACAAGCTTAATAAGCTGTGTTTTTTCTTTGGCTTCATTCATCCTGTAACGGAAAATTTCACCTAGCCTTGCAGCATTTTCCGCAAGTTTTTCTTCCTTTACCACCGTTAGGGCTGCTATAGCAACTGCTGATCCTAAAGGATTGCCTCCAAAAGTAGAGCCATGCTGTCCTGGTTTAATGGTAAGCATAATTTCATCTCTAGCCAAAACTGCTGAAACAGGATAAACACCTCCTGAAAGTGCTTTCCCTAAAATCAAAATATCAGGTTTAAAGCCTTCATGGTCGCAAGCAATAATTTTGCCTGTACGCGCCACACCTGTTTGAACTTCGTCTGCCAGGAAAAGAACGTTTTTCTTCCTGCACAAATTAAAAGCTGACTTTAAATAACCTTCTTCTGGCACCACCACACCTGCTTCACCTTGTATAGGCTCTACCATAAAACCTGCAACAAGAGGGTCTTCAAGTGCCTTTTCAAGTGCCTTTAAATCGTTATATGGAATTGTCAAAAAACCTGGCATAAACGGACCAAACCCATTAAAGCTATCAGGATCGGTAGAAGCCGATATGGCTGCGAGGCTTCTTCCCCAAAAATTGCCCTCGGCAAAGATAATTTTTGCTTTATTTTCCGCAATACCTTTAACATTATAAGCCCACTTCCTGCAAAGCTTTACGGCAGTTTCACAAGCTTCTACCCCGGAGTTCATGGGCAGCACTTTGTCATACCCAAAAAACCCGCATATAAATTTTTCGTATTTCCCCAAAATATCATTGTGGAAGGCCCTTGATGTTAAGGTAAGGGTTTTTGCCTGATCAATTAATGCATTGATGATTTTTGGGTGGCAGTGGCCTTGGTTTACAGCACTATAGGCAGATAAAAAATCGTAATAGCGCTTTCCTTCTACATCCCATAAAAATACACCTTCTCCTTTTGCCAACACAACAGGCAGTGGGTGGTAATTGTGTGCCCCAAAAACCTCTTCGAGCTCAATAGCCTGTTTACTGCTGTTTATGGTTTCGAACATGTTTAAATATCATTTTAAAGTATATTCAAATATAAGCATTTGGAGCTTTCTAAAGAAATACTGTTCTTAGAATATGGAAATTGGACGTGAAAAAAAGGAAATGCCAGGGGATGCTGTTAAATTGCAGGAAGGTGAAGATTATTATTTTAATGAAGAAGGCCTTATGGTGTTTACAAGTGCTTATCTTCTTAAAAGGGGCTATTGTTGTAAAAATAAATGCAGGAATTGCCCTTACAATAAGTGGGACAATGATCCTGCTGCAAATGCCTAATAACTTTAAGAGGAAAAAGGCCAAGAATTTTAGATTATTTTTGTAAAAGCATTTTGTATTTTAAAATAATAAAGCGATATTTGCAGACTAATTTTGAATTTAGGAAAGAATTATTAAAATATCATGGCCAGAGTTTGTCAAATAACAGGGAAAAGACCGCAGGTAGGTAATAATGTTTCTCATGCCAATAATAAGACTAAGAGAAAATTTTATCCAAATCTACAAAAGAAAAGATTTTATATACCGGAGGAAGATAGGTGGATAACATTGAAACTTTCTACATCTGCATTGAGAACCATTAACAAAAATGGCTTAAATGCTGTGTTGAAAAAAGCACAGGCACAAGGAAATATTATATTATAAAGAAATAAAGCTAAAAGATAATGGCTAAGAAAGGGAATAGAATACAAGTAATAATGGAATGCACTGAGCACAAAGCAAGTGGATTGTCTGGTACTTCAAGGTACATTACTACTAAGAACCGTAAAAATACAACTGAAAGGTTAGAGTTGAAAAAATTCAACCCTATCATGAAAAAAGTTACTGTACATAAAGAAATTAAATAATCATGGCTAAAAAGGTTGTTGCAACACTTAAAAAAGAAGGTGGCCGAAACTTTGCTAAAGTTATTAGGGCTATCAAAAATCAAGAAACCGGTACTTATACATTCAAAGAAGAAATGGTGCCACTTGATCAGGTTCAATCTGTATTAAATAAATAATACTTTATTAAATATATTAAATAAAGAGGTCCCTGTTTTGGGACTTTTTTGTTTAATTACTTTTTGATTTTTTATTGGTACTTGTATTAAATTTACAGCATTACATCACCCTATTTTTTTTGTTTGTAAATTCATTATAGAAAAATATTTTTCTTACTATGGCTTTTTTCGGTTTATTTTCAAAAGACAAAAAAGAATCTCTGGATAAAGGTCTTGAAAAAACCAAAGAGAATTTTTTTTCAAAATTAAGCAAGGCGGTTGTTGGTAAATCTAAAGTTGACGAAGAGGTTTTAGATGAATTGGAAGAAGTGCTGATCACCTCAGATGTCGGCATTGATACAACATTGAAAATCATCAAGAGAATAGAAGAGCGTGTAGAAAGGGATAAGTATATGAGCATAGCAGAACTTGACACAATCCTGAAAGAAGAGATTGCCGCGCTTTTGTCTGAAAACAATACCGAAGACCTTAAAGAGTTTACAGTTCCTGCCCAAAACCGGCCACATGTAATCCTTGTGGTTGGGGTTAATGGTGTTGGAAAAACAACTACCATTGGCAAGCTTGCTGCTCAGCTGAAGAAAAACAATAAGTCTGTAGTTTTAGGTGCTGCCGATACTTTTAGGGCTGCTGCTGTCGAACAGCTAATTTTATGGGGCGAACGTGTGGGTGTACCAGTAGTATCACACGGCATGAACACAGATCCTGCTTCTGTTGCATATGACGCGGTGAAAAAAGGCATTGAGCTGGTAGCTGATGTGGTAATTATTGATACTGCAGGAAGGTTGCACACCAAGGTGAACCTGATGAACGAGCTTTCAAAAATAAAGCGAGTAATACAAAAATTTGTCCCGGAGGCACCACATGAAATCTTACTGGTTCTGGATGGTAGCACCGGACAAAATGCATTTATACAGGCAAAAGAATTTACCAAAGCCACAGAAGTGTCAGCACTGGCCATTACTAAATTAGATGGTACTGCAAAAGGTGGTGTAGTTATTGGCATTTCAGACCAATTTAAAATACCTGTGAAGTATATAGGTGTTGGCGAAAAAATAGATGACCTTCAGGTATTTAATAAATTGGAGTTTGTTGATTCGCTCTTCAAAAAAAAATAATTCTATTTAAAATTAATTACCAATATTAGAATTGTATAATTAATTGAATATGTGCAAATTATAATTCATTTTTTTAATATTTCCCTCAATAATTTCTGAAGTATAATCATCTTCATTGACTTTTTTTTGTTTAACTTTTATTATTTTCCTAAAAATTTAAACAAAAAATATAAGTATCCGTTTGTATTTGTACTTTTTCAGGATACTTTTGGTACAATAATTCATCTTTTTTAATAGGATTTTAATTGACTTGTTATCAATCCATCGGTCATTCTGATGATCTAAAAATTTTTTAATTTTTTTAACCTAACCTTTTATTTTTATGAAAACACCTTACCTACAATTTTCAAAATTCTTTTCTTACTTAATGGTTTTCGCTGTTCTTGCCACAATGAGCTCATGCAGTAACTCAACTTACACTGCATCTTTCCAAAAAGTACCAGCCAAAACTTATGCACAAAAAGTTAAAACCCAACAAAATGTGGAAGCACAGGCTGGACAAATTACCGCAGAGCAGTATGTTGCGGAAGTAACAAAACAAGATTTAGAAGTAGAGGCGCCTGCAGATTTGACTGCTAGCTTAAAAGAGTTAGGAG
>JALZND010000379.1 GCA_030857845.1 Bacteroidota bacterium
GGCAATCGTAGAAGTTATGGGTAAATAAAAGTTTTATAGTCAATTGAAGAACTTGAGGCACTACCCAATTACGTCTACTTTCACCGTTATCTTTCTTTAGTTCTTCATAGATCTTTTTTGCTGTAAACCTTTTAAAGTCCATTATTATACCAGACAGATGAAGTTAATTATGTCAAGGACAGGATTCTGAGATAAATGCACCAATGCTTTCCCTATCTGTTCATATGTTCCCCGGTATTTGCTTCTGTAAGCCTTTTTGTTAACTGGCAAATATCTTCCATGTGAAACTTATGTTTTCCTTTTCTATCTATCCTCTTGGTTAAATAAGAAAGCTCGCCTGATTTTAGCCGGAATAAAGTATGAGGCACGGATCTAATACCTGCGATAGTTGCCAGGTGCATTGTTAAATCTTCAATTTCTGGTAAATGATGATAATGTTGAGTTGGGGGTTTCAATATGTATGCTCCCCATACACCTACAATGGTTAACTTTTAGGAAGTTCTCCTGAAACTTAATTAAATCCCAGGGAAAGTTTCGGCTGTACTCCTGTAATCGTAGTATGACTTTTTATAACTTTCTCAGCCAATTCCAGCATTTGTTGAATTGTATATTCCTGCAGCGGCGGAGTGGCTGTGCCAAAAATCTTTTTACTGCACGCCACATGAAAATCACCATGACTTTCTAATAATGTATTATAGCAATATAAGCACCGCTGTTTACTCATTGTCCGACTCTGTTACCCGTTGTGTGAAACTAAAAATTATAAAAATAAAGTGCTTTATGAAAATGCTAATTCAAATTTACCCTCAAAGCTGCCCATACACTTCTTCCATAACCATAAACACCAGAGCCATGGGTGCGGTAGGCTTCGTCGAGTATGTTATGCATTCCGGCAGTTAGCATGCACCAGTTTTTAAAGCTATGGCCTACATTTAAATTGAGTACCTTCCAGCCCGGCGTTCCACCTTCGGGAATTCTGTTGTCATCTTTATCCCCGCCCGCAAGCCTGTCTTGTTTGGAGGCAAATAAGACGTTAAAAGTTGCCCAAAAAATTTTCTTCCTGAAGGTCAATTCTGCCAACCCGTTAAATGGGGGGATACGTCTGTAAGGTTCATTTTTGGTTATATTTTGTCCATAAGTGTAGGTAAGGTTATTTCGAAATACCAGAAAGTCAGTAAGCCTGACCTCTATGCCACTCTCAAAACCCTGGATATAAGCTTCAGCAATATTTTCTTTCAGGTATACCTGGTATCCTTGAATGGAGTCTGTACCTGACCTTACCCTGTCAATGATGTTGGTAAGGTTGTTTCTATATACTGAAAAAGAACTTGAAAAATGTTTTGTCCTGGATTTAATTCCCAGTTCCATATTGACCGACCTTTCAGGCTCCAAACTTTTATTAGGTACTTCATACCGAAAATCTACAATACCAAGTGTACCGAGATCGTCAATATTAGGAGCGCGGAATGCATTATTAATTGAAGCGATAACATGATGATTGGAATGGATCTTATATAAAGCAGAGAAACTGCCAACAACGGCAACAGGATTTAACCGGACAGTTGATATGTTTGTATTATCCTCCCTTACCTGAATATCAAAACCATTAAGCCTGGCCCCTCCTGTTAGTGTAAACTTGTTGAAGTCAAGGGTATGAAGGGTAAAAAAAGCTATATTAGATAAAGTGGAGCCATCAGGATAAAGCGGCCGCTTATCGGCCCGGCTTCCGCTAACTGTGTTTTCCACATATCTGCTGCTGCTGACCTGGTCATAGTAATATTCCAAACCAGAGTTAATTTTCCAGTGGGCTGAAGGTTCTGAATGCACAAGGGCTGTAGCTCCCCAAGTATTGATCTTGTCCCTTTCATGGTTTACTGTTTCAGAACCGTTTTTCTTGCTTTCCCTTCCTTCATCTGACATTTGAAGTGACCCGGTATACTGTATCTTTTTTATCCATTTATTGTTGTAATAAGATTCGAGCCTGACATAGCCCAACTGACGTTTCTGTAAATCAAAATTATTGTACTGAAAATCTTCCAACGCCACTTTATGAAAAAGTGGCACATCGTCCTGAGATACCTGCTGATAAGCTAGCGTGAGCAGATGTTTATCATGAAGTTTGATTACCGATTTTATCTCACCGGCCAGTTGTCCATAACCTGTAGGATGCAGAGTGCCCAGGTCTTTTCCGGCTTTAATATCACCAAACTTCCGCCAGACAAAATTTCCCGACATTACGAGCTTTTCACTGCTTGCGTCAAGTTCAAGCCCGGCGCTTTGTTCCATATTGCTACTTAAATATTTGCCATATCCTTTACCAAAGAGTTTAAGGGTCCCCTGCGAAAACTTTGGGGTTTGGGTAAAGATCTGGACCACACCCCCCAGGGCGTCGCTGCCATATTGTACTGAGCCAGATCCTCTCAAAACCTCTATCTGTTCTACATTAAAAGGATCAACCGTATTCAGGTATTGATTGGGGCCAGACCGGTAAGTAGCATTGTTCAGCCTAATGCCATCAATCATTAACAGCGTTTGCTGACCTGTGAGCCCCCTGATAAATGGTGAGCCACCCCCGTGGTTGGTTTTTTGCATCCACACACCTGTGGTTCCCACCAACGCTTCAGGCACCGATCCAGGAGACATTTCTACCAACCTTTTTTCATTTACAACCGAAACCACTTCGGGACTACCAAACTCATTGACTGGGTATCTTTGTGCTGAAACTACAACGGCATTGTTGAGTTGAATTAATGCTGGCTTTAATGCTACCTCCAAAAAAGCACCGACTGTTGTATGGCTTACTTCAAGAGCTTCGTAACCAACCCTCGTTGCCCGCACTAAATACACGCCTGACGTTTTGGCTCTGATCTGGAATCGCCCCTCTTCATCACTCATGGTGCCCAACGCCGTATTGGCCAGTGTAACAGTGACATGCTGCAAAGGCGCCTTCGTGTGGGCATCTATGATTTTCCCTTTAATAGATTGCGCCGAGACAATATTAATAAAAATACAAAAGCTGAACAGAAAAGTTGTTAATAATTTAATCAAGATGAGAAATTTATTATGCAAATTGATGGAATTCTAAGAATTGTCAAATTTAATTTAAACCCGTTAGGAACAGGAGTCTCTACGATTATTAAAACATTAAATTTTATTTATATTATTGTTATTTTTTGTCAAACAAGCCAAACCTCTTGCCATGGTCTTTCTTTTAATTCCTACATTTGGTCGTCATACTTCATCAAACCCAACACAGCCAAATGTTCAGATCACTCATATATTTGATAAGCACAGCAGCTATTTTGTTTGCTCTTATGTTCTCAGGATGTAATGAAAGCCCCAACTCATCTGGAAAGGGGAACAACATGAGCAGCGGACTGCTGGAAGAGCTATCCGAAAAAAGAATTACCTTACCCAATGGATGGAGTCTTTCTTCCGCCGGGCGTTCGCTTCCTTTAGGGGACCTGCCGCTGAACCTGGTAGTTTCTCCATCCAAGAAATGGCTAGCAGTCACGAATAACGGGCAAAGTACGCAAACGATTGCCTTAATCGATGCCACTAACGAGCAAGTGCTGGATGAAGTGGTCATACCAAAGTCCTGGGTGGGCCTACGGTTCAGCCCTGATGAAAAATTTCTGTATGCCTCTGGTGGCAATGACAACTTAGTGGCTATTTATCGCTTAGAAAATAAGAAACTCATCCGCGATGGGGAAATCATATTCGGAGCACCTTGGCCCGATGAAAAAATTTCTGTAGCCGGTATCGAAATAGATCCCCGAAAAAACCTGCTTTATGCAGTTACGAAAGAAGACAGTGCTTTTTACACCTGCGACTTGACCCAAAGAAAAGTGATAGGTAAAGTTAAACTCTCCGCAGAGCCTTATAC
>JALZND010000073.1 GCA_030857845.1 Bacteroidota bacterium
GTCCAATGAAATAAGTTATGATTTGCAACAACAAAGACTATCAGCATAAGAATGGCCCCTATGGGCAGCCAATATCCAAAAGCCAGATTTATCCTTTGTATACCTGCAGACCATCCTGCCTGGGCAACATACTGAAGTGCAAAGAAAAACACCCCTACAATGGATAATCCTACAAAAAAGATATTGTTTATCCAAAGGCTTGCCCATATCCTGGTACTCCAGTGTAGACCATGATCTTCAGTTGCTGCTGCAACTTCACCTGTAGCATGTGTATCGCCATGGCCGAAAAAAACCATAGAGATGACCCCTATAATAGCGATAACCAATCCTACTGCTGCTATTATACCCAGTCGTTTTTTTAGGGCAGGTGTAAAAATAAATCTCTCCTCAGTTATGTTCATTTTAAAATATATAAGGATTATCCTTTATTAAAATTCAATAATCAACCAATATTATATTATTGCTTCTGTAAAGTTTTTACATAGTGCACAATCTTCCATCTATCTTCGGGGCTAATTTGAGAACCATGAGGGTACATCCTTCCCCGTCCATGTGTGATAACGTGAAAAATATGGCCTTCAGGTGCATTTTTCAGCCTGTCAGAAGCGAAATTTGCGACCCCAAGATAAACCTGCCCCACAGGGCCATCACCTTGTCCTGCTTTTCCATGGCATGGGTAGCAATAACTTGTATAAAGTGCTTGTCCCTGATTTAATGCTTGTTCCGTAGCTTCAACAGGATTGGTTATGGACCTGGCTGCCAATTCAACACTATCGGCCGGGATCCTGTAAGGGATTGCAGCCATGTTACGGCCTCTCGGAACAGTGTTGGCTGGTGGCTGTCTCATGTTCATGCCATAAGGGTTCATGGTATTTGAATTGTAAAATTCACCCCTACCCTCCATACCACTGCTCAACCACAGCCCTGATTCAGTATCTGTGATTTGAGTATATGGTTCATAGGCTACCGAATTATACATATTTGGAGAAAATTCAGTACCCGGATTGTCACCCCCGGCAGAACATGAACCTAATATCCCAGTAATTACCAGCAAAAAACCAAAATTATATTTTCTATATAAATGCATGTATGGTAACTATATTGTTAATCAAAAATTTTCTCATTTACTTCAGAAGCACCTGTATCAGAAAGTATGGTCCTTAATTGGTCGGCTCCTAATGAATTCCTGCCAAGGTCAACTGCCAGCACATGCTTGTCGTCAGTACTTCTTAAATCAAATATCCTCGGTTTGCCATATGGTTTAAGGTCACTTACAATAAAGAATGTTGCAACCATACCCAAAGCAGATATCAGAACCGTAATTTCAAATGTCACTGGAATGAAAGTAGGGAGTGGAACATAATCTTTACCACCAATTATCATGGGCCAGTCAACACCCAGCATCCATATCTGCATGAACAATGCAAGGGAAGTGCCTACCAAACCAAATAAAAATGCAGCTATTGGCAACCTGGACCTTTTATATCCTAAAGCATCGTCTAATCCATGAACAGGAAAAGGCGAATAAACTTCATGGATTTTTACCCCTGCCTTACGGATTTTTGCCACAGCATGCAGCAAAATGTCCTCATCGTCATAGATTCCGACTAAAAAGTTTTTATTTACGTTTTCTGTGTTCATATTATTTTTGTCTTATAGGCTCAGTAGCCGAAGATGATTTTAGTACACTTTTTACTTCCGCCATATTGATAACAGGGAAGAATTTAGCAAACAAGAAGAATAAGGTAAAAAACAATCCAAAGGTAAACATATAGACCCCTACATCATACAAAGTAGGATAAAACATTACCCAGCTTGACGGTATAAAATCCCGGTGCAAGGAGGTTACAATGATAACGAACCTTTCAAACCACATCCCGATATTTACTACAATCGACAATATAAAGGTTGCAACAATACTTGTCCTGATCTTCTTAAACCAGAATAATTGTGGGGAAATAACATTGCAAGTCATCATTGACCAATATGCCCACCAATAAGGACCGGTTGCTCGATTATAAAAGGCATATTGTTCCGGCTCCACACCTGAATACCAAGCCATAAATAGCTCCGTAATATAGGCTATACCTACTATAGAACCAGTAATGATAATTACTATGTTCATTAGTTCAATATGCCCAATTGTAATATAATCTTCCAGGTGATACACCTTTCTTGTTATTAACATCAGGGTAAGTACCATGGCAAAACCTGAAAAAATTGCTCCTGCTACGAAGTAAGGAGGGAAAATTGTAGTATGCCATCCGGGAATCACTGAGGTTGCAAAGTCAAAAGATACGATGGTATGCACAGAAAGTACCAGAGGTGTTGCCAAGCCGGCTAAAATTAAAGAAACTGTTTCATATCGAGACCAAGTTTTAGCGCCTCCGTCCCATCCAAAGCTAAGGGCTCCGTAAATAGCTTGTGAAATTTTTCCTGTTGCCCTGTTCCTTATGGTTGCAAAATCAGGTATTAAACCGATATACCAGAATACAAGCGATACTGTAAAATAAGTACTGATTGCAAAAACGTCCCATAACAATGGGGAGTTAAAGTTTACCCAAAGCGGTCCCCAGGTATTTGGCAATGGGAATACCCAATAGATACTCAACCACGGCCTTCCTGTATGGATTATGGGGAACTGCAAAGCACATATTACAGCGAAAATGGTCATTGCTTCAGCAGCACGGTTTATAGATGTCCTCCATTTTTGCCTAAACAAAAGGAGTACTGCAGAAATCAAAGTACCAGCGTGGCCAATACCTACCCACCATACGAAGTTAGTAATATCCCATGCCCAGCCAACTGTCTTGTTCAAGCCCCACATGCCTATCCCATTCCATAAGGTCATTCCCAGCGCATATCCTCCAACCCCTAAAAGCCCTAAAGATACTGCTAAAGCCAGCATCCAGGATTTAGTAGGTTTTTGTTCTACCCGAATGGAAATATCATGCGTAACATCTTTTATTGTTTTGCCTCCCGTTATTAAAGGCTCACGAACCGGTGATACAACCTGCATATTTTAAAAATTTATGAAACGTTAGATTCTTCTTTATCTTTATTCCTGATTTTGGTAAGGTAAAAAGTATTCGGGTTTGTATTTAGCTCTTCCAAAACATGGTAAGCCCTTCCGTTAACTTCTGTCGAAAGCAATTGCACCAGCCTGCTATCAGCATCGTTCATATCACCAAATACAATAGCGTCTGCCGGGCAGGCACTAGCGCAAGCGGTAACAATTTCACCATCTATAGGCCTTCTTCCTTGTTTTTTGGCTTCAAGTTTTCCATACTGGATTCTTTGAACACAAAGGGTACATTTTTCCATTACCCCCCTTGACCTTACTGTTACATCAGGGTTCAATACCATCCTGCCCAAGTCGTTGTTCATGGATATATTGTTCGGGAAGCTTTCGTTCTGATGGTATTTAAACCAGTTAAACCTTCTAACTTTATAAGGGCAGTTGTTTGCACAATATCTTGTACCGATACACCTGTTATATGCCATTTGATTTAATCCTTCCGTGCTGTGAGTTGTAGCAGCCACCGGGCAAACCGTTTCGCAAGGTGCATTGTTGCAATGCTGGCATGTCATCACCTGGAAAGTAACATCAGGATTCTCAGCCACAATTTCAGCTTCCCTAAATGTTTCCACACTTTTGCTGCTGTAGTACCGATCTATCCTTATCCAGTGCATTTCCCTTCTGTTCAACACCTCGTCCCTGCCTACTACCGGAATGTTATTTTCCGATTGGCAAGCTACCACGCATGCACTGCAGCCAGTACATGAATTCATATCTATTGTCCAGCCCCAATGGTGGTTTGGATATTTGTGGCCGCCCCATAAACTCACATCTTCAGGGCTCATCGGACCTTTTTTAGTTGCGATTTTAGGTTGGTACCTTCCTGCCATCGGATCTTTCTGATACTCTGACAATATGGATTCCTGCACCACAAATTTACGTCCCATATAAGTCTCATGGGTTTGTGTCTGCGCCACTGCATATCTAGTTGATGATCCTTCAAGCTTTACACCGGTATGAAGGAAATTAGATTGAATACCTTCAACATATCTAAACAATGGGTAGGCATTAATACCTACATTATTGGCAACTTTTCCCGCGCTGGTTCTTCCATATCCTATGGCAAGCCCTACTGTACCAGGAGCCTGGCCAGGTTGAACGATAGCCGGAAGTGTAAAGGACCGCTCGCCAATGGTAACGGATACCATAGTGGATTGTCCATCATTTGATTTATAGTTCAGTTGCTCCACCATACTGATTGGTATGGTTAAATAATTGTCCCAACATGCTTTAGTAACCGGATCTGGCAATTCCTGCAACCATGGGTTGTTTGCCATAGAACCATTTCCGATACCAACTTTTTGATAAATTACCAATTCAACTTCATTACTTTCTGCCTGTGGGGTGCGGCCAACTGCTAGTATTGCAGCAGCCACATTTCCACCAAAAGATGGGGAGCCACCTGTTGGGGCACTTGAAGGTTCTAATACACCGTTAAAAAGGGTAGCATCCCAAAGGGAATGAAAATTACCTCCACCTGTAAATATATTGTTCCTCCAATAGTTTTGGAGATAATTATAATAATTTACTTCAGATTGGTTGGACCATAATAAAAGACTATCCTGTGCTTGCCTTGTATTGAATATTGGAGTGATGGCTGGTTGAGCAAGGCTATAGTAACCTCTTTTAGGCTCTGCATCATTCCAAGACTCAAGGTAATGATGATCAGGAGCCACAAATTGAACCAAAGAAGCCGTTTCATCCATTCTTTCGTTGGTTGCTACAGAAAGTTTTACTTTTTGAAGCCCCTGAGCCAATACTTGGCCTAGTAGATGATCGTATACTGGATTGGCATTATAAAATATAATTGCCTGTATTGCCCCTGTATTAACATCATTGACAAATTGGCCCATGGCGTTGTCATCGCCCTGCCGGTAATTTAAAGGAAGGTTTAAGTTGATAGTAGTACCATAATTTCCCAATTGGCTATTGATGGCATTTACCAGCATCTGTACATTAGGGTCATTAGAACCTGACACTACCAATGAATTTCCTCTGTTAGCAACGAGTTCCTTTGCGGCTTTATCCAAATTAGGGAAATTTGCTGCATCACCGGCAGCTCCTCCTGAAATAAGGCTGTGCAAAGCTGCGATAGCCCTACCTTCTTGTGAAGCTTTTATTGGAGTTCTGTAATCTGCATTCGCGCCTGTAAGCGAAAGATTTGATTCAAAATGGAAATGACGTGACATGGTCTTTTTGTCTTTGCCAATTTTCCTTGTGCTGCTATATTGTTTTGTATATTCAATTGGAGAAAGCCAAGTTCCCAAAAAATCGGCTCCGCCAAATGCTACTATAACATTTGCTTTGCTGAAATCATAAGAAGGTATGATCGCTTGACCGAAAGACCTTTCATTTGCCACACGCATGCCATACGAAGAAAGCTGATCGTACATGATATGCCTTGATGTGGGGTAACGCGATGTAAAATCGGCTATTACCGCTTTTGTTGCCGGACTTAATATAGTGTTACTGACAATCCTGATCTGACCTCCTGCTCCAGAAATTGCATTCAGACGAGAAATAACTTCCCGGTCCAATTGTGCCCATTCTGTAGCTGTTTTATTCATGACAGGAGATTGAAGACGCTCCTGGTCATATAAAGATAATACAGAAGCGTCGACTTGTGCACTAACACCTCCCTTTGTTATAGAAGACAGGCTGTTGCCTTCAATTTTTATAGGCCTTCCTTCACGGGTTTTTACAACAATGCTACAATAGTCACCTCCATTAGAATATGTTGAAGCGTAAAAGTTTGGGATGCCCGGATCAACTTCTACCGGCTTGTTTAAATATGGGATTGCGTAACGAACTGGTGCTTCGCAAGAAGCAAGGGATGCGGCAGCAATGCCAAAACCCATCATTTTTAGGAAATCCCTTCTTGTACTGCCGGAAGAGGAATCTTCACCATTTCTTTTATTTTCGTTAATAGGCAAATAATCTGGAAATTCCTTATCTGCATTTTTTACATATGCAGGGTCATTGGTAAGTTGTTCTATACCCTTCCAGTAATGTTTCTGATTATCATCCATATATATGAATTGAATACCTTTACAGTATTTTAAATGTATTTATATTAATAATGACATTTTGAACATTCCAGTCCACCTATATCTTTAACTTTAAGAGGTTCGCTGTTAACAGAATTGTGAAGCTCGACAAGATTGTCGTAATAATGGTTGCCCTTGGTATTTACAGTTGTTTCACGATGGCAATTGATACACCAGCCCATAGTTAAATTTGAATGTTGCCTTACAACTGCCATTTCCTGGATAGGCCCGTGACAGGTTTGGCAAGCCACCCCACCTACTGCTGTATGTTGTGCATGGTTGAAATAAGCAAAATCAGGAAGGTTGTGGACCCTAACCCACTCGATTGGTTTTTGATTTGTGCCATATTCGCGGGTATCAGGATTGTAATCTATATAAGAATATAACTTTTGAATTTCGGGAGATTCAGGCTTGATAGTATTGTGGCAATTCATGCAAACATTTACAGATGGAATACTGGCGTTTTTGCTTTTCATCACCGTGGTATGGCAATATTGACAATCAATTTCATACTGGCCAGCATGCAATTGATGTGAAAATGCAATTGGTTGCTTTGGGGCGTATCCTTGTTGTATCCCGATGCTAAATAAACCATCAACAACAGTTTTTAATACTACGGCGGCAAATATAAAAACCAAAATACCTAAAAAAGGCTTGCTTTTAACGACCTTCTTTACGTCAATTTTTTGGTCAAGGACCTCTTTATCTCCTTCGTCAAGGTCTTTCCTTTGTGAAAGGAACTTACCCAGCATGTTCACAATCAGGATTAAGATTACCAAAATCAATATCAATATCAATAATAAACCTCCTAAAATAGCAAGTAAATATTCTGATGGCACACCAGCAGCACCATCACCGGTTCCTTGTTGAGCAACAGTACCATCTACAGCACCGGTTCCTCCAGTTGCAGGGGCTGCGGCTGCGGCTCCTTCCTGTTCAATATATGCCAGAATGGAAAGGATCTGTTCGTCTGAATAGGCAAATGCAGGCATCTGCATTTTATTGTATTGGTTGTAAAGGTTTACAGCGTACTCATCCCCACTTTGTATAACCTTGGAGGAGTTCTTGATAAAGCTGAGCAACCAGGGTACTGGCCTTCTTTCTGTAACACCTCCCAAAGCAGGGCCAACTAACTTCCTGTCTAAAGCATGGCAAACTGTACAGTTGCTGGTAAACAAAGCTTTTCCTGCTGCGGCGTCGCCATCAATACCACCAACTGACGCGCCTGCGGTAGGCTCTTGTGTCGGTGCTGCCTCTACTGCTGCAGGTTCTGCCTGGGCAGTATCCTGTGCATTGGCACTAAATACCCCAATGGATAAAAAGAATATAAACAGGAAAACTTGGACGAGATATGACTGAAGATGCTTATAAAAATTTATTCTTGCTGAGCTACACATATGATAGAGTTAATCTTCAAAAGACGCACAAATGTACTATGCGATAATTTTTTTTCAAATACATTTATTCACAATTTCCCACTTCTTTAAAGTTTAGAAGAAGAATAGTTTTTAAAAGACTAAAAATCAGCTATTTAGTTAGATAAATTTAATTTATTTGCTGAATAAATTACCAATTTAGAATGCTTTTAAATAATGTTCTCGTACAGAATGTGAAATTGACATTAAAAGGTGGGAATTATAAGGATAAAGCAAATAAAAATTATGATAATGTGTGGTTCTTAATTTCTCTAATTTTTTTAAATAATTATCTTTCCAAGCCTTACATTATATTTTTTGACTATCAGGTAAAATTTAAATAATACTCATTTCGGGATTTTAAATTTTTGCGGCCCATGGCACAAGAATTAAAGGCACATTTTCCCTATATAATGATCAAAGATTCATGTAAATATATGTTGCCAAGTACCTATGAGGGCGCTTATCCTGTCACTTTACCATCAATTTTAGTGGAGCAATTAACAGCGGTTCACCAACTTTATAAAAATGGCCTTTAGAATTCGGGTGACGTGCCAATCCCCCAGCTACTGTTAGAAATCTATCGGCTTAGATGATAAAAAGGTAATTTTAAACTACCTTAGTTCATTGTCCGCTGACAAACTTGGGGGGATTGCCACGGAGCTTTATATTTACCAGCTTTTTATAATAATCGTTAGAAGCGTCAATTTATAATCTTCAATGATTGTCATGATAATGCTCCTCGCAATGACGGCAGGTTTATGGCCGGGTTTTATCTTAAAAGCACTTCTGAAAACACAATTTTAAAAGGGTTGTAAAGTATTAAAGTTTTTTATTTTTTGGGAACTTGGCTAATTTGTTCAATTTTTTGTTGGTGAAAACACCAACAACGGGGGGACTATGGTGAAAATAAAGTATCATCAGTTGAAAGAACTATTATAAATTAATTATGGAAATGAATAGAATTTCGTGGAAAAAATCAGCTATTCAATCAGTCACAATCTCTGCTTTTTTCTTTTTATTTATGATCTGGGATGGTGATATCAGTATTTGAAGAGCAGCAATCACATCTGTTTTATTTGCAATATTGATGTTCTTCATTTTACCATTACTTCATAAAATACTGTATTGGTCAATAGATAAAACTCTCAAAAGTAATAAAAAATAGTATTATGGTTCAGTTACAGTAAATCATAAATGATAAGTGTGCAACCCGTTGTCGAAAGACTTCAGCAGGAGACTTTCCACAAGGGGGTACCGTAGTGTGTAATACCATTGCCAATGGCTTTATAATCATTTTGTTTATATTTAAATCAAATAAATGAAAGGGGATCCTGCGAGATGCTCCTGCATTGGTCATATAAAGAGGCGAAGGATTTACCCTTCGCCTCTTATTGTACCTAAACTAGGTACATAAGCCTAAAAAATTTAAATGCTGTTACAAGCCGAAGCTATAGTTAAAAAAATAAAAGTTTAAAAAATCAGCACCAGTTGATTTAACTATTCCCAAAGTTAATCGAGTATTATATTGCACAAGGTATGCCAATGAGAATGAAATAGCTTAATTTCGAAAATTAAATCAAAATAAAACCTAAAAACGACTTTACAAGCTTTAAAAGCTTTTACTAAATTTACATTAAATATCAATTTGATAATTGTTTATCAAAAAGAGAGTGCAATGAAGGCTTCAAAGTTATTCCTGCACTTCATCCAAAAGCTCTAATATCTCTTCAAGCTTATTATTGCTATATGCACCGGAACTGGCATGAACAATTTTCCCTTCTTTATTTAATAAAAAGAAATAGGGGATATCTTTCTTTTCAAAATCCAGTTCTTCTTTATATTTTTTTAGCTCGCCCTTATAAAAAACAACATGGGGCAATATTTCTTTGTCAAAATTTTGAATCATTTTTTTCTTTGCAGCACCTGCTGCGGCTTGATTCACTCCTGTAAACATGGGAAGAAAATATATATTTACATCCCTTACCTCCTCCTGAAATAAAGAAGGTTTATCAGACTTAGAAATAAAGGTTTGATAAATTGGTTTAAACCATGTCTTTAATTCATCCTCCGATTTTTTTGAATATGCCATCCCTATTAATGTATATTTTGATTGTGTGTCTTGAGGAATGGTAATTACTTCGTCTTTATAATTTTCACCAGATATTGATGGGAATTTTTTGCCAACCTGGGCTTGTACATCAATAATAAATAGAAAAGAGAGCAACAATAATAATATTTTCTTCATCTGTATTATTTTATAATAGGTTTATCTATAATGTAGTACAATTTTATCTGGCACTATATTCTTTAACAGTGTCAATAAAACATTTAACTTTATCTGGTTTAATATCTGGATATACACCATGGCCCAAATTGGCAATATGCTTTCCTCTTCCAAAATTATCGATCATTTTTTGGGTTGCTAATTTTATATCTTCATATGACCCATATAGTGCACAAGGATCAAGATTTCCCTGAAGTGTCTTGGTACTTCCTATGAGTGCCCTTGATTCGGATATTTCCATGTTCCAGTCCAGCCCGATAGTTTCGCAATTTAATTTTCCCATAGCTTCCCTTGCAAAAAACGCACCTTTGGCAAATACAGTAAGGGGAACCTCCTCTATAGCATCACAAATCTTCCTTATATAGGTAAGGGAAAAAGCTTCATAATGATCAGGGGGCAATATACCGGCCCACGAATCAAAAATTTGAAGCATATCGGCACCAGCATTAACTTGAGCTTTAAGGTATTTAATGGTTGTTTCAGTAATCATTTCCAGAAGCTGGACCGATAGTTCAGGCTCGGTATATAACATGCTCCGTGCTTTGGAGAATGTTTTGCTGCCACTGCCTTCTATCATATAGGCAAAAATTGTCCATGGTGCACCAGCGAACCCAATGAGGGGCACCCTGTTGTTCAATGATCTTTTTGTGATTTTTATTGCCTCCAACACGTAGGCCAATTCTTCTTCCGGATGTGGGACTTTTAATTTAGAAAGGTCTTTACTGTTTTTTATCGTAGTGGGAAAGTAAGGCCCTCTTTTTTCAACCATTTCATAAGGAAGCCCCATAGCCTCGGGCACCACCAATATATCGGAAAAGATTATTGCTGCGTCAACATCTAGTATGTCTACCGGCTGAATAGTAACTTCTGCTGCAAGTTCAGGGGTTTTTGCCAATTCAATAAACCCACTTAAGGAATTTCGCAATGCCCTATATTCAGGGAGAATCCTTCCGGCTTGCCGCATGAGCCATACTGGGGTCCTTTCAGTTGCCTCGCCCCTGGCAGCCCTTAATATTAGGTCATTTTGTAACTTCATGCCCAAAGATAAGGCAAAGGATGTAAAAAATAAGAATTTTTAACAATCTTAACAAGTTTTCAAACAAGCCCCCAATGAATAATATGGGCTTCGATCTATTGAGGGGCTTTTTCTTCTTTGAGTTTGATCCTGGCCCTTTGGCAAACACCTCCTATGGGCGGGTTAAACTTTGAAATACTTATTTCTACACAGGTTATGGTTGGAAACGCCGCAAATGCACTGTGGATGATTCTTTTCCCCAGGTTTTCAAGCATCCTTGAGGGTTTTTTCATTTCACGGCTAATAATTTTGTACAGGATTTCGTAATTGACTGTGCCTGAAAGTACATCATTTTCCGCAGCCATATCAAAATCAATATGGACACTTATATCTACTGCGTACTTATTTCCAACTTTTTGCTCTTCGTCATAGTAGCCATGGTATGCAAAAAACTCAAGCCCTTCAAGGGAAACAATGCCCATTAATTAATATCATCAAAAAATGACCCTGACTTTTTTTCTTCAGGTTCCCCTGGAGCTTCGTAAGTCACCTGCTCTCGGTATTCTTCTTTCTCTGCGGCCGGGCTTGCTTCTTTTTCATCTTTTTTGCCCCTCTTCCCAATATGATGCTCTGCTGAGGCATCCCTTGCTTTCTCACGATGCATGTGGATCCCAGATTTTTTATTTTCAGCAGCTTTGCCTACTTTCTCAAGGGTGTCATTTGCAAGGTTCCTTAAGTCCATGATCAGGTTGTCCCTATGGTACTCAAGGTTTTTATAATGGTTTTCAAGGCCTTTTACTTCGTCTTCCAACCCTTCCAATATTTGCCTTGCGGTTTGCTCTGCA
>JALZND010000074.1 GCA_030857845.1 Bacteroidota bacterium
CCAATTATAAGTACCTACGGTATTGAAGGCCTGATAGAAGTCTGCGAAATGGGAATTAAAGACAATCTTAAGAAAGAATATTTCGAAATATTTAAAAAAGCCATAGAATCGGAAGATATATCTTTAATAGGATCTTCTGCTGTGGCATTGAGGAACCCGGCTTTAAATTTTACAGAATATATTCCTAACCCTACATTTTTGTTTCAGGTCAGGGACCGATTGAAAATGCCAAAGGATGTGGAAATATACTTGGAAATACAAAAGACAATTGATTTTGTCACTAATTCAAAAAGTAAGCCACATCCTATTGCTTTACAGTATTTGCCTGTAGATTGGCAAATGGTAACTACATTGTCATACAATCAAAGAGCATCGGTCAAAACTTCAAAAGGTGATTTCATCATCGAATTTATGGTAGAAGATGCCCCCGGCACAGTTTCCAATTTTTTAAAATTGAACGGTAAAAATTTTTATAATGGGAAAAAATTTCACCGTGTTGTTCCTAATTTCGTAGTACAAGGTGGAGACCCAAGAGGGGATGGCTGGGGAAGTTCAGATAATTTAATAAGGTCTGAGTTTAATATGAACCGATTTGAAGAAGGATATATTGGTATGGCTTCCGCTGGTAAAGATACAGAAAGCTGTCAATTGTTTATCATGCATTCGCTTGCACCGCATCTAGATGGAAAGTATACAAATTTTGCAAAAGTAGTAAATGGGATGTCTGTAGTGCATCAATTAGAAGTAGGTGACTATATTAAAAGTATTGAACAATTGTGATCAGGTTCATATTATAAAATAATACGTCCTTTTATTTGTTTATAAGATAAGCGAACTGATCAATACAAGAAAAATATGAAATGCAGTTTTCATATTTTTTTATTTGAACTAGTATTATTATTTTTTAAACTTCAGGATTTCGAAAATGGATAAGGCCAAGAAAAAATTATTTATATTTTTTTTTATCATTGGTTCATTTCTACCAGGAATTGTTCTTTCTCAAGATTTGCCATTATCTGATGACGGCCAATATCTCTGGGCACCTGACACTATAGTTTTTGTTTCAGAGCAAAATGTAAATTATACTGATGAACCCTCAGAATTCCTTATGTTTCACCTCAATGTTGTTGAAGAAGAATCTGGACTTCCCGTTCCGGCTCGTTTAAAAATATATAATAGGGGTAAAAAAAAGCTTCTTTCTGTTGCCCGTGAAGATAAACATAAGTACCATGCCTCCCTGGTTTCCAATGAAGAATATATAGTAGAAGTTTCAGCTCCAGGTTTTGTGGATTATTCTGAAACTTTTAGACCAGTCGCACAAAACGGCAATAAAGACCTGAACAAAATTTTAAAAATGGAGAAATCAAATTTTACTATAGACCTTCAGGCAATAAATAAAGAAAATGGGGAAATAGTAAAGCATGCTGCCATAACTTTGGTCAATATTACGAGCAATAAAACGATCCATACCCTTGTAAATCCAGCAACGGGTGCGTGCAAAGCCGAATTTGATTTAACAAATGATTATAAGATTGAAGTACATGCAAATGGATTTATTCCATATCAAGAAGAATATACCAGCAATAAAAAACTAATTGCCAAAGAGTTCAAGCTTTCCCCCATAGAAAAACTACAATCTTTTAAAGTGAAGGTTGTAGAAAATGGATCAAACAAATCAATACAAGCAGAAGTAAAAATTACGGATGGGGAAAATAAAAAAATTCCTCATGATTGGAAGAAACAATATTTTGAAGCCAATCTTGCTCCTGGAAAGCCTTATAAAGTTATTGCCAATGCAGAAGGTTATAATTCATATGAAGGAGAACACATTTTTGACCCTCAAAATGAAACGGTTATATTCTTGACAAAAAATTTACCTGATAAAGTGAATGAGGTCATAGAAGATATTGAAGGACCAAAAGGGGAAGATTATTTCGTGGATGTGGAAATTGGAAAATCAATAGTGCTTGAAAATATTGTTTTTGAGCAAAGCAAATACATCCTAAAAGAGTCTTCCTACGAGAGCCTTTACATATTATTGGAATATTTAAAGAAAAACCCTCAGTATAAAGTGGTGATATCTGGCCATACCGATAATCAGGGAGAAAAAAATTTAAATCAATTGCTATCACAAAACAGGGCCAAAGTAATTGCAAACTTTCTCATTGAGCATGAAATAGAAGAGGACAAATTAACATTTATAGGCCATGGTAGCGCTCAGCCTATTGCCCCTAATGATACCGAAGAAAACAGGGCCAAAAACAGAAGGGTAGAGATTACCTTAAAATGATAAAGTAATCCAAGTTTAAACCACAGCCGATATGGAGGCGTTAATATTAATGAGTTAAGGAATTGGAAATAATTAAAAGAGGCTTTCATGATTAGGATACCCATCATTTTTTTTATGCTATTTTTTATTTTCCCCCTGCATGCTCAGCCTGAGCAGGAGTTTATTGATTTGTTTAACTATAAAAGATCCACACCTTTTTCATTTCAAATTAAAGAAACAGAAAGACATAGGAACTCCTTTGTCCACATCATCAATATCAACAACGATAAACTTCAAAAAATAGAAGCCTACCTTATAGAACCAAAAAGTGATGGTAAGTTTCCTGTGGTGATATTTCAACACGGAGGGAATGCAGATAAAAGGTATTTTCTTAAAGAAGCGAAAGAACTTTCCAAAAAAGGGGTAATATGCTTACTTGTGGAGGCAGCATGGTTGCGAACTATATATATAAACAATATTTTATGGGCCAGCACCTCCCAGTATTACCGTCAAGGTATAATTGATATACAAAGGAGTATTGATTTCTTATATAGTAAAGAAAATGTAGATACATCAAGGATAGCTTTTGCCGGCCATAGCTATGGGGCACAAATTGGTGGTATATTATCAGGAATTGAACCACGCATTAAAGCTTTTGTCCTGATGTCAGGCACTTCGAACCTAACAGAATTGCTCAAACAAACGGACCATCCACATATCAAGCAGCTCAGGGATTCAATCCAGAATGATTTTGATAATTGGCTGGAACAAATGGAACCACTTAATCCAATCCACTATATCAAATATTCAACAGCACCTATTTTTTTACAATTTGCAACCAATGATGAATATGACATTGATGAGGTAGAAGCAAAGAATTATGTTGCTGCAGCAAAGCATGTAACGGAGCATGTCAAATTTTATATGGCTGACCATAAACTAGAAAACAAAAAGGCTGAAGAAGACAGGATACAATGGCTGATCAAAAAGCTTGAACCTGTAGCCGGAATAAAATCATCCATAAAACCATAAATTACCGAAGAACCTGAAGCCATCCCTTACAAATGAGGCCGTCAGCAAATTTTACCTCGTAATAATATGTACCTGTAGGAAACCCTTCTGCATCCCATTTATTTTGATAATCAGGTTCCCGGAAAATTTGCTTGCCCCACCTGTTAAAGATGGTCAATGTAATTGGAAGGTTGGAAGTAATTTCAAAATAATCATTTACCAGGTCATTGTTGGGCGTAAAAACATTTGGAATAAAAACCTTTTTTAATGGAATAACCACTTCCTTAAAATCAGAACATTGGCCATGTTCGGTAATGATTTTTGCATTGTAACTTCCTTCCTGCTGATATTGATGCACTGGATTTTCTTCTAGGGAAGTGTTGCCATCCCCAAAATCCCAAATAAAATCTTTAACTCCTATACTTTTATTGATGAATTTGACTATTGGTAATGATTCACAACCATCATCAATTTCAAAAGCAAAGTCTGCAATTAATTCCGGGACTACATTTACTACCACAGAATCTTCAAAAGTACAGTTATTGCTGTCTGTAATGAATACATGATAGGTTGTAGTATCGGAAGGGTTTGCTATAGGATTTGAGGCATGGGGGTCGCTCAAGCCTTCCGTAGGGGTCCAATTATAAGAAATTCCCCCACTAGAAAATAATTCTGTTGACGATCCATAACATATGGTCACGTCCTCCCCTATATAAAACTGGGGTTGAAAAACTTTAATTATTCCATTAGCATAATCTACTTTTTTGCATGATTAGGGATTTACAGCTTTCAGTACTACCTTATAAGTTCCAGGTACTTCGTAAATATGTTCAATGTTGCCGGTTTGAATTGAGGTTGTTCCATCACCAAAATCCCATTCAAAATCAAGGCTCCCTTTACTGGTATTTTCAAAAACTACCACCAGCGGGGAACAGCCTCTATCTACTTCAGGGCTAAAATCAGCCACAAGTTCTGGTATAACATTAATTACCAAAGAATCTTCATAAGTACAATTATTGTTATCTACTATGAAAACTTTATAGGTAGTAGTAACGGAAGGACTGGCAATAGGGGATTCCGACGTAGGATTAATTAAACTTTCAACAGGGATCCAACTATAGGAAATCCCCCCATTTGCAGATAGATGCACCGACTCCCCCTGACAAATTGTTTCATCACTACCCACGAAAAAATTAGCTTTAAAAACCTGAATGGTACCGTAAACATAGTCTACCTTTTTGCATGTTTTTTCATCTGTAACCGTTAGTGCCACTTTGTAAGTTCCGGGAGAACCATAAGTATGCACATTGCCATCTTTTTGTTTGGAAATTGTTCCATCACCAAAATCCCATTCAAAATCTTTTCCCCCTATGCTTGTATTTTGAAATACTACAGTAAAAGGGGCACATCCACTGTTATAACCAGGTTGGTCAAGTGATTCATTATTGGTAACAAATTGTGCTTTTAAGGTTGCCATATCAAATTTAAATACGGCATTATTACAATTGTTGCTATTATTTGTATTTGACCAAGCCCCCGGGGTAGTAGGAAAACCAGTGGACCTTCCACATCCTGCGCAAACAGCCTGGTACACAATGCCTCTTTTGTCAAACCTGCTTGTCCCGCCGTCCACATGTTCCCTGCTTCCAGCAGCACCAAAATAGGTAGCATAAAGCAAGGAAGCAGCATCTTTTTCAAAAGCAAGCAGGTAAAAATCTGAACCATCAGTAGTTGCCTGATATGCATCGCTGGTTAAAGGCATATTTAAAGTACTCCCTCCTAAATATCCTGTAGGGTTATTATCTAAATCGATTCTGGAGTTGATAATACCGCCCCAGCCAGAAATAAAGATATTTCCACATTCATTGACCAGGAAGGCATTTGGGGTTATATTAATAGTATTAGAACCTGAACCAAATACTGTAGAGAAGGCAGTCTCGGTAAAATCTTTGTTTATTTTGTGGATAAATTGAGAAGCCCTTCTGTTATTGTATACGTCACTGGAGACCGGGTAATTTCCTAAGGTTTGACCAAACAAATAAACATCTGATTGAAGGTCAATATCAACAAAATATACCTGGTCGTAAGCATCAGTCCCAATAAATGTACTATATAATATAGAGGCGCCTGATGCATCAATTTTGGACACGAACCCATCAATGCCTCCGGAATAAGATGGCCGGATAACACCTGGGGTAGTAATGAAATCACTACTATTCGTACCTCCACCAACGACAATATTTTTTTCAGCATCTACTTTTATGGAATATGCGGCGTCCTCATTTGCGCCGCCTAAATAGCTGCTCCAGATAAGATCCGTTAAATTGGGAGAGATCTTGAAAATAATTGCATCCCTGAGGCCACCACCAAATTGAGGCTGAAATGGATCAACTAGCGGAAAATCTGTGGAGGAAGTATGAGAAGCAACATATATAAAATTATCTTCATCCAAAATAAGATCGCCACGAAACTGGTCGCCATAATTTTTTGTAAGGGTTTCGAATTTCGGCATAATGCCATCGTTTTTGCTGCCGCCAACGTAGGTGGAACCCAACAATTGATTGCCAGATGCACTAAAATGAGAAATAATAATATCTGAACCATTGGCATATTTAATACCAGAAAGTGGTGTCACTTCACTCCCGCCTTTGAAATTGCGTTGATAAGCATCAAACGATACGGGAAAATTCGCAGAACTGGTTGTTCCCAGAAGTATAAGCTCCCCTTCGCTATTGGTAATAAGACTATGTGGTACATCTGCCTGAGATCCTCCCAGATAAGTAGCGTACAATAAATTGGATCCTGTGCTATCGAATTTTAAAATCCCAATATCGAGGTTGTTTGAATAAAATTCTTGGTAAGCCCCGGTGGTGACGGGAAATCCTGTATTAAATACAATTCCTGCGGTATAAACATTTCCTTCATCATCATAAGTTGCTGAAAAACCCCAATTATCGGCAGCTGAGCCTGAAAAAGTTGAAAAAATCAAAAGCGGGTCTATTATTACGGCAAAGTTTTTTTTATATCCTTGAGGAAAAGCAAATCTTACCTCGTTTCCCTCAAGCACAAAATTACATGGCACCATCACTTTTTTATTATCAATTACCTGATAAGCTATGGGGGCTTGCTCATTTATTGTTTGCAGGCTGGTTTTTATTACCAGGTTTTTTCCTTTCAGAAAGATATCATCGGCACCATTATACTTTAAAACAATATTATCGGCATCAGCACCAGGATGCAGGATAAAATCATATTTTAACCCTTCGGAAGAAGAATATAATTTTAGATCGGTATTTGCGTAAATTTCCTCATAAACAACTTCAGCTACTGCATTAATCCCCGAGCTCCAGCGGGACGGGTCTTGTCCTATAAAAAAATTATGGGGGATGGAAAACTCATTGACACCTTTAACTTGAGAGTTGAGGTTTGCATCTATAAATTGAACTTCCAGGGCATGCATTCTAATTGAATTTTCGTTTGGCGGCAAAGCCCTGATTGCCGGGTTATGTGTATCTATGGGTGTGGCTTTGCCTTCATGATGTGCGTGAAGTTTTTCAACATCATAAAAAACATAGGTCAAAGCATTTTTTTGAAGATATAACTTTCCCCCGGGTATATCTGCCCTAAACAAAACCTGGCTTTCCCATTGTTGTTGGTTAGGAACAAATTTAAAATCATCCTTTTCAGTCTGCAAAGGGTCTTCCGCCCCAAATGCCTGAAAAGAGAGTAGCAATAAAACAAAAAGATATAATAACCGGAAAAATGACATTACTAAAAAAGCAATAAGTGGTAATATGTAATTTAAAGATTTTTGGGTAAAATTTTATAAAAACTTTTTAAAATGTCATTTAAATTTGAGTAGTCGAAATTTTATCGTACATCAATATAATAGCTACAGTCAAACCTTTTATAAGATACTAATTTATTTATGCCTTCCTTTTTAACTATATCTCCCTCATGGTTCACATGATCTGCAAGGCCCAACCAAGGTTCAATGCATAAAAAATCAGCTGTTTTGACCATTTTGGTCCAAATGCCTAAATAAGGAAATCCTTCCAAACTTACTTTTACCTGATGGTCATTGGCCTTATTTTTTAGGGTAACAAATTTGGATTTCAACTCTTTGAAAACCAAAGCGTCTTCTTTAAAAAGCTCCTTTTGCAGATGAATTACGTTAGAATCATTTTTTACAGTTTCCTTTTCGCCTGATAATAAACCTTCTTTGATTTTATGCCTAACAAGTTTTTCTTCCGATTCAAATTCCAAATAATAGTCATCAAAACCTTCCCCCAAAAGTGGGCATCGAAAAGCAGGATGGGCTCCAATTGAAAAATACATTGCTGAAGCTTCCGGGTTATATATCTGATGGTGTACACTAAGCTTATTTCCATCTAGTGTATAAGTGGTGGTCAATTCAAAAGGAAAAGGATATATTTTTAATGAGTCCTCATCCGAATTTAATTGTAAAGAGATTGAAGCCTCACCATGTTTGACAGGATGAAATTCCTTATCGCGGGCAAAACCATGCTGTGACATATGATAATTTTTGCCCTGGTAGGAAAATGAATCACCTTTTAGTTTTCCTACAAATGGAAATAAAACCGGCGCATGGCGTGCCCAAGCCTCGGGATGGGCTTGCCATATGTACTCCAGGTTGTTTTTCTTTGTTATCAAACTAATAAGCTCCGCACCAACTGCATTGATTTTTACAGAGAGGGTTTCATTTTCTAAAGAATGGGTCATCGTGATAATAAATTTATTTTATTAAATGCCTGTTATCGAACTCTATAACTAAAGTTGCAATTATTCTTCAATATATCCTCTTATTTAAAATATTCCTTACATCTGCATTGTTAATTCTGGGCCATAATTTTTGAAAAATAATGCGGCTCTAGCGGATATATTAACATTAAGGAATTTTATGTTCTTATGTTTTAAAACTTTCTAATAATAAAGCATATTCATTAATCAATGGAATTTTACTATTGAAATAATTTTTTAATATATTTTTATGAGGCAGATTTATTATTTATAATTTCAAATGCCATAGAAATACGCAATGTCCTGAGCAAAACAATATCCTCAATAAAATAAAATTTTTCCCTATAATTTAAATATTGTTGATACTGTTCAAACTTTAATCCGCCAAACTGTGTCGGTAATATTAAAGATAAGAATTTTTTCACTTTTTTAAATTAGGAATGCCTGCATTGATTTTAAAGTCACGAACAATCTAAAGTTTATTTTTAACCCATAACCTCATATAAATGCATCTTCTAAAAATTACACTCAAAAATTTAATTTTGGTTTTGATATTAACTTCTTGTTATCACAATGAAAATGATATTTCCTTTTACAATGGAGGAGGCGAAATAATACTAGTGGGTGATAAATATACAGAATATGAAGAAAACGTATTTTTAAATGTATCCGAATTTCCAGTTTCAACCTTTTCTATTGATGCAGATGGCGCATCATATGCAAATGTAAGGAGATTTATAACCCAGGATAACACCCTGCCTCCCGTGGGCGCCATCAGGACTGAAGAATTAATAAATTATTTCAATTTGGATTATGATTTTGAAAATTCTGGTCACCCTATTTCATTAAATGGTGAAGTAAGCATTTGCCCATGGAATATTGAAAATAAATTGATAAGGATTGGCATTAAAGGCAGGCCTATTCCTAAAAATGAATTACCTCCTTCTAATTTTGTATTCTTAATTGATGTTTCAGGTTCTATGAGTGGTGAAGACAGGTTAGACTTACTCAAGAATGGATTCAAATATTTTGTAGATGAACTTGCCGACCATGACAGGGTCGCTATTGTGACTTATGCCGGATCAGCAGGAGTAAAATTGGAATCTACAGCAGGCAGCGAAAAAGCAAAAATTAAAACAGCTATCGAGCAACTTGATGCAGGTGGAAGTACGGCTGGAGGAGAAGGGATTCTTGCAGCCTACAGAATAGCCCAGGAAAACTTTATAGAGAACGGCAATAATAGGGTAATTCTTGGCACAGATGGTGATTTTAATGTTGGGGTTAACAGCCAGGAAGAGCTGGTTAAATTGATTGAAGAAGAAAGGGAAAAAGGTATATTCCTGACCGTATTAGGTGTTGGCAGAGGAAATTATAATGATGCCACTATGGAACAAATTGCAAATAAAGGCAATGGGGCTTTTGAATACCTGGATAACCTGGAGCAGCTTAAAAAGGTATTTATTTATGAGTTTGGAAAATTTTATACCATTGCAAAAGACGTAAAAGTGCAAGTCCATTTTAACCCTGAAAATGTGGAAGCATACAGACTAATAGGTTATGAAAACCGGGTGCTTGAAACAGAAGATTTTGAAGATGATAAAAAAGACGCAGGTGAAATCGGATCAAACCAGAACATCACGGCATTATATGAAATCGTGCCCAATTCAAATCCCAATTTTAAAAGCATTCCTACTTTTACAATCGATTTTAGATATAAACAACCTGATTCAGATACAAGTATTCCCATGGAGCTAAAAATTTATGACCAGGGAAATACTTTTGAACAAGCATCATCCTTCATGAAGTTCACAGCAAGTGTTGCTTCCTTTTCGATGATCTTAAAAAAATCTAAATACAGTGGAACAAGTAACTTAACCTTAGTTTCACAATGGCTTCAATCGGTGGAACTTGAAGACCATCATGGCTTTATAAATGAATTTAAGGATATTGCTATAAAAGCTGGGAATTTGTAATATTGTTATTTAGCTGGATACCAATTATTAAATTGGAATTTTAAATGAAAAGAGGCTGCAATTTAAAATTACAGCCTCTTTTTTTGTTTGGCGCTCTTATAACCCTATGGCATTAGCACCTGCTCTAAAGCATACAATGCTCCGTTTTCAGGTTGTTGCCCCTGCTCAACTACTGGTGTACTATTAATTGTGGGACGTCCATCTACCATTTTAATATTGATGGTTTTTACGTTTAAAGTTTTTAATGCTCTACCATCGGAGAGATCTTTCTGGCGGATGTTTCCCTTTACTATATGTGAAAAAACTAGATCTACTAATTTTTGTTTGTTTTCTGGCCTAAATAATTCATTGATTTTTTCTTGAGGAATTTTAGAAAATGCCTGGTCCGTTGGGGCAAACACTGTAAATTGTTCATTACTGGTTAATAGATCCCTTAAGCCCGCTTTGTTTACAGCATCTGAAAATCGCGAAAAAGAATCTGCCTGCGACATTGTTCGGAACAAATTCCCTGATTCTCCTGCTTCTGCATAAGCATCCATGCCAGAATGGTCTTTTTCTGGAACATAATTAAATACTGTGTCGGCGTCTCTATTTACTATTTCTGGTGCATTGGGCGATCCTTTTTTGCCACCCTCCTGATTGCAACCTAAAAAAATTGTAGATGATGAAAGGAATAATGAACAAATAATTAATTTTGTTAATTTCATAGATCAAAAAATTTAGTACTGATTTAATAAAACGATCAGTCTTATTTTTTGTTTTTTGATTTAATTCGTAAACAGGCCCAAGTTTTTAAGGTTTATAATCCAACAGTTCATCTAATGTATTGATGGAAACATAGTGATAGTTAGGCCTTGCTTTTTTATAAGTATCCATTGCTATTGAAAGACCTTCGGGTGTTTTTGCGAGTTCTTTGTAAAGAGGGACTAAAAACTTCCTCCTTCCCACTGTTGTCAGGAATTTTTCCAGCTGTGGATATCCTGGCGTATAGCCCTGGCCAATTACATGAAGAAACCATGCTGTAAGTATTTCAGCATTGCCTGAATTAGTAAGGTTAAAGTTCTTATCTAAAGCCTCCATATGTTCAAGTGTAAGATCTGCTTGAAGGTTCCTAACAAAATATAACCATTCATGCGAGCTCCAATCTTTTGTATTTAATTCAGAGGCGTCCATTTCTTGACGAAACTTTTGGATTTCACTATTTACATTTTGAAATCGCTGGGAAGTAACTGCTTCTAAATCATGCGGTAGCCCCATGGTATAAATCCACCTTGAAATGAATTCAGGATCCACATTTATCTTATCTTTCTGTAACAAATTTTGATTGATGTATGCTATAAACTTTTCTGTATCTATGGATTTAAAAGCATTTTCAGAAAAATATTTATTCAGAAATTTGTCAAAATTTTCCCTTCCCACTATTTTCTCTAAACTCCTTAAAAAAAAGTATCCTTTTTCATAAGCAATATCTGAAACGCCTTCGTCCGGGTCCCTTCCGGTAAGGTTTAGCTTTAATCGCGTATCTTCCCCTTTTCCGGAAGCTTCCAAGTCTTCCACGGTTTCTACCAAATCCTGGTAACCCAAGGCGGCTAGCATTTCCGCATAGCTGCTCCCGTAAATATTTTCCATTATCCTTCTTTCGAAGTAAACTGTAAAACCTTCAT
>JALZND010000075.1 GCA_030857845.1 Bacteroidota bacterium
TTACAGGACCTATTAAGAAAAGAAAAAAGGTATAATTAGGCATTAAAGTGGCGGCAGCCACAACTACAGCGTAAACCCCAGCTGAGGCTCCCAACATCCTTCCGTATAAAACCTGGTCTGCAAATACAGGGATCAGGTTATAAAATAAAATATAAGTCAACCCTCCTACAATGCCACCCAGTACATAGATACTCGTTAACTTTTTACTCCCCAGATATTCCATGATGAGCTTTCCGAACCAATAAAGCCACAGCATATTGAAGGCAAAATGTAAAAACCCTTGATGGGAAAAGAAATATGTAATGAGGGTCCAGGGCTTAAAGGCAAAGGATTCTAAATGAGAAGGCAACATTAATTGGAGCAGCACCCTCTCGTGGATATGTGGAGCCCCAAGAAAAAATGAAAAAACTTCTACAACAATCAATAAAAGAAAAACAAAAAGGTTGATGAGAATGATCTTAACCAAACTATTGTCAGACCTTTTAAAGGCATTTTTAAACTCGTCAATGATACTACTGTTACCGTACATAAATTTTAATAATAATTATTGGGCTTTTGCCCCCACATCTTTAAAAGAATTATAGCAAAAAGCATTCCTCCTAAGTGGGCATAATGAGCTACATTGTCGCCCGGCACTTTTTGTATTGCTGCATACAACGAGTATAGTCCATAAAAAAGTACCAAATATTTAGCTTTTATAGGAATAGGGGGAAACAGCAACATCAGCTGGAGGTTTGGAAAAAGATATCCAAAAGCCATTAATATTCCAAATACTGCACCAGAAGCGCCGACCATGGGAATGTCCCGGACCCTATTATAAGTTTGGTTTACAAAATCTAAACTTTTTTCTATTAGACTTCGATCTTCAGGATTTCTGCTATAGGCATCGATAAATTCATAATTAGGGGCATGCAGGGAACTAAAATGTTCTGAAACATTTGCATCAAATGCATCAGGTTCAGGGGCTTCCATATAGCTGTGGGCATCAACTTCTACCTTCCTTATTTCATAATAGTTAACTGCAGAGAATAAAACACTTGCCCCCAAACCAGTAACAAGGTAAAACACCAAAAACCTATTGGCACCCCATACCTTTTCCAAGAGCGGACCAAATATAAATAGTGCAAACATGTTGCTGAACAAATGCCATCCATCTGCATGGACGAAAATATGTGCAAATATTTGGTATGGTTCAAACTGCGGGGAATAAATATACCTTAACCCTAAAATCTGGGGAAAGTTAACCTGCATTAATAACTGAATTAAAAATACACCCACATTGATTAATAATAAATTTTTAACCATGGGTGATAGGTTTCCAAACATGAAGATTATTTGTTAAAAAAGTTAGATATCCTGTTTAAATCCAAAATATAATAAGTAAGCTGGCCATTTGGAGCATAATTTGGGTTGGAACAACCAAAAAGCTGGTCTATTAAAGAGCCCATTTCTTTATTGGATAGTTTTTGCCCTGCTTTTATTGATGACCTCCTGGCAATAGACCTTGCCAGGTTGTCCTTTTTGTCTAGCGAGAGCTCCTGCCTGTTTTGTTTAAATTGTTCAATCAAGCCTTCAAAAAGCTCTTTTTCATTCCCTCCCTGAAAATCGGCAGGTCCACCATTTATAACTATTGAATTTTTGCCAAATATACTAAATATAAATCCCAAAGATTTTATTTCATTTTCCAATTCCATCACCAATGAAAAATCTGATGGGCTGAGCTCTAAAGCCTGGGGGAACAAAAACTGTTGTGAAGCACCCGATTTTTTATCCAATGCCCCCAAATATTTTTCATAAAGTACCCTTTCGTGGGCAGCTTGCTGGTCTATGATCATCAAGCCAGATTTAACCTGGTTGAGTATGTATTGGTTGTGCACCTGGTAATTATTCCTTCCCTCCTCATGGTAAACAAAATCTTTTTTTAAGGAATCCTGGTAGGAGGGATTATTTGAAGCACTGCCAAAAGTTATAGAATTTGGCGGCTGTTCATTTCCTGTTGTTTGGTTGAAATCAAAGCTGTTCCCTGGATGCTCTTTTTCAAAGATCTTCTCCCAAAGGTTCTGATTGTTGTTTTCCCTTGGCGTGTTCCGGTATTGCTCGTAGTTTTTATTGCCGCTATAGTTGTTTGGGTCTTTCCTGGCAAATGATATTGCCTGGAAATTTACATCATGGTCAAAATTTATAGAAGGAGTAATATTATGGGTTCCCAGGGCTTGTTTTACCGCTGCCCTGATTATTGCATAAATGGTGCGTTCGTCATCAAACTTTATCTCAGTTTTTGTTGGATGCACATTGATGTCAATATGTTTTGGGTCTATAATAATAAAAAGCACATAAAAAGGATGGCTGTCGTCAGGCAGCAAACCTTCATATGCATTCAACACCGCATGGTGCAAATAATGGTTTTTGATATACCTGTTGTTTACAAAAAAAAACTGCTCGCCCCTTGTTTTTTTACTAAATTCAGGCTTGCCTATATATCCTTCTATGGCTACATGCTGTACTTCTTCTTTGCAATATACCAGCTGTTCCTGATAATTTTTCCCAAAAAGTGCCACAATTCTATGGCTTAGCTTTCCGGCAGTAAGGTGGTAAATCTCCAGGTCATTATGGAACAATGAGCATTCAATACTTGGGTTCGACAAGGCTATCCTCTGAAATTCATCAATGATGTGCCGCATTTCCACAGGGTTTGACTTAAGGAAATTCCTGCGGGCAGGTACATTGAAAAAAAGATTCTTTACGCTAAAAGTTGTGCCTTTTTGTAACGCTGCAGGCCCCTGCTTTTTTATATGTGAGCCTTCTATGGCAATACAGGTCCCCAGCTCGTCCGCATCCCTTTTTGATTTCAGCTCTACCTGGGCCACTGCCGCGATAGATGCCAAGGCCTCTCCCCTGAAGCCCAGTGTCCTGATAGAAAACAGATCTTCAGATTTTTTAATTTTTGATGTTGCATGCCTTTCAAAGCTCATGCGGGCATCGGTTTCGGACATGCCTATCCCATTGTCGATAATCTGGATCAATGTTTTCCCTGCCTCCTTGATTATCACCTGGATTTTAGTGCTCTTGGCATCAATTGCATTTTCCAAAAGTTCCTTTACCACCGAAGCTGGCCGCTGCACTACCTCACCTGCTGCTATTTGATTTGCTAAGGAGTCAGGAAGTAGCTGGATAATGTCTAACATCAAAATTATTTAGGTCTGAAAAAGGAGCTTTTCCTGAAAAATATGTAAAAAGGAACAAATATTAAAAAGTAATAAAATACGTTATTGCCATACATAAGCCATCCTGCCCCAGTTCCAATCAATAACACAATGATAAGGAGCTGTGTCACAGTGGCTTTCCTGCTAGCCCTTTCCTGCCTTAAGAAATCTTTCTGTAGGCCCGACCGGATCTCAGCAGTCCTGTTTGCCAAGCTCATTTCATTTTTGATGCGTTCGGTACGATTATCGATATCTTCTTTTATGGGGTCGTAATATCGGGGAGTAATATTAAACCTTTTATATTGCGGCATTCGCGTAAGCGATGGAATTTTCATAACTTTCAACTTGGAAACTAGTACAAATTTAAACTTATTTCTATATAATATAAACTGGTAACGCCCTTATGTTCAAAAAAGTTTTTCCCTGTTTCCTTTTATGCATTATAGCCATATTCCCATTGTTTGCACAAAGGATTTATAAAAATATAGATTATAAAAAGCAGGAAATCTGGGCAGATAGCGTGTTTGCCAAGCTAACAGACGATCAAAAAATCGGTCAACTTTTTATGGTGGCTGCTTATTCAAATAAGGATGAAAAGCATTACAAGGACATAGAAAATATTATAAACAATTACCACATAGGTGGATTGATATTTTTCCAGGGTGGCCCACTACGGCAGGCACATCTTACCAACCGTTATCAAAAGCTTGCAAAGACACCCCTTTTCATTGGGATGGATGGCGAATGTGGCTTGGGGATGCGGTTGGACAGCACAATCAGCTATCCAAAGGCTATGACTTTGGGAGCGATAGAAAACAATCAATATATTTATAATATGGGGGCAGAAATTGCGAGACAATTTACGCTCATGGGGGTCCATATTAATTTTGGCCCTGTAGTTGATGTCAACAACAATGCAAAAAACCCTATCATCGGGAATCGTTCTTTTGGGGAAAATAAATATAATGTTGCCGCAAAGGGTATTGCCTATATGAAAGGCATGCAGGATAATGGAATCATTGCCAGTGCAAAACATTTTCCTGGACATGGAGACACGCACGAAGATTCCCACCACACACTTCCCATAGTAAAGCACTCGGCGGAGCGTTTAAAAGAAGTAGAATTGTACCCCTTCGCCAAGCTTGTTCAAGACAGCTTATTAAGTATAATGGTAGGCCATATACAACTACCAACTTTAGAGCCCCGCAACAATACACCCGCTTCACTTTCCAAAAATATTGTTACAGGTCTACTAAAGGAAGAAATGGGTTTTGAGGGCCTGATTTTTACGGATGCCCTAAACATGAAAGGCGTTACAAAATACCATAAACCCGGAGAAATTGAACTGAAGGCGCTCATTGCAGGGAACGATGTGCTTCTGTTCCCAGAAAACCTGCCACTTGCCATAAACAATATCAAACTAGCACTTAAAACAGGCACTTTAACGATGGAGGATATTGACCTAAAAGTAAAGAAAATACTCAGGGCGAAATATTGGGCAGGGCTGCATAAAAATCAGCCAATTATTACTGACAATTTATATACTAAATTGAATGGGCCTATGGCAGTGCTTGCAAAACAAAAGCTTTTTGAGCAGTCAGTTACTGTTGTAAAATCAAAACCAGATTTATTGCCTTTTCAAATTTTGGATACCGCTACCTTTGCTTCCCTGAGCATTGGGGCTGAAGGACCAGATGATTTCCAGGAATACCTTGGCTATTATGCAATATTCAATAATTATATTGTCCCGAAAAATGTCAGCGACATGTCATATTACACAGATATGAAAAAGACTTTGTCGCATTATAAAGTCGTTATTGTTAATTTTCATGGAATAAACAATGCTACTTATCGTGAAAGTGACGCCTTTAAGTCTAACCTGATCCTCCTAAAATCTTTAGAGCCATTGACAAACCTGGTGATATCTATTTTTGGCAGCCCCTACCACCTTAGCTATTTTGAGGGATTTGAAAATGTAATCCTTAGTTATGAAGATGAAGCCATCAGCCGGAAATTAGTGCCTCAGATGCTTTTTGGAGGTTTGCCTTTTAAGGGGAAGTTGCCTGTCACCGCCAGCACTTCTTATGTAGAAGGAATAGGGGTGAAAACTGAAGCATTGGACCGCCTTACTTATTCTTTGCCAGAAGACGTAGGTTTGGACAGCAGGGTGCTTACAAAAATAGACAAGGTGGTTAAAGATGCCATCCTCGACAAGACTTTTCCAGGATGCCAGGTACTGGTGGCCCGTAAAGGTGAAGTAGTCTTAAATCAATCTTATGGACACCTGACTTATGACAAAGAAAGGCCTGTAACAAACAATACCATTTATGATATAGCCTCGGTGACAAAAGTGGCTGCTACCCTGCAAGCCATTATGTTCCTGGAAGAAAAAGAGATGATAAACCTCAATGATAAAGTATCCAAATACCTCCCTGAGCTTATCAACAGCAACAAAAAAGATATAACTATAAAAGATGTATTGTTGCACCAAGCAGGCTTACAGCCATACATCCCATTTTGGCAACGAACAGTAGATAAAATGGGTTTAATGGCTTCATTCTACAGTATTTCGCAGGAGCTGAATTTTGATCGCCAGCTTACACCAGGCATTTTTGCTTTAAATTCCATGCAAGATTCCGTATGGCGCTGGAGCATTGAATCTAACCTTATGGACAAAAAGAAGAAGAATACCTATGATTATAAATACAGTGATATAGGTTTTTATATCCTTAAACAGCTGGCAGAAGAACTGCTTAATCAACCATTAAATGAATTCCTAAACCAAAACTTATACAATCCACTGGGCTTGGCCACCATGACATACCTTCCTTTGTGCAAATACCCAGAGGAAATAATAGCCCCTACAGAAAATGACCAGTATTTTCGAAATAGCCTTATTTGTGGTACAGTACACGACCAGGGGGCAGCTATGTTTGGGGGCATAGCAGGGCACGCAGGCATATTCAGCAATGCCAATGATCTGGCAATTTTAATGCAGATGCATCTGCAAAATGGAGCATATGGAGGTACACGGTATTATCTTGAAAGAACGGTCCCCAAATTCTCATCTAAGCAAAGAGCTGATAACCGCAGGGGGCTAGGTTGGGACAAACCTATAGTTGGAGAAACAGGAGGTCCTACCTCCCATTATGCTTCCCCTAAAACTTTTGGGCATACTGGCTTTACCGGTACAGCTGTTTGGGTAGATCCTGAATTTGAATTGGTTTATATTTTTCTTTCAAATAGGGTTTATCCAGATGCCAACAATGTTAAACTTATGAAAAACAATATCCGTTCTAAGATCCAGGATTTAATATATGAATCTATATGGAGCTTTGAAAAGACTCAATTATAAAAATTAGCTGTATATTTGCCGCTGTATGTTATAAGTTGCCGGATTTTAAGAATGATTTTCAAATATATCAAATTGATTAATCACTTTGGCTTGTGCAGTAATTCTATTAAAAAGAAATTTACCATTTATAAAGTGGATGAGAACCAATTAAATAAAATCTATCGTACTACAACTTAAGGAGGAATAAGGTATTTTTAAAAGCAAAACCTTTCAATTATATCAATTAAACCGGGGCACCAAGTAAAGCATAAATAATGAAAATCGGAATCGTTTGTTACCCTACTTTTGGAGGAAGCGGGGTTGTTGCTACAGAACTTGGAAAAGCACTTGCCAAGCAAGGCCATAAAGTACATTTTATTACCTATTCCCAACCTACACGTTTGGACTTCTTCAACGAGAATTTGTTTTATCATGAAGTTGACATACGTACCTATCCACTTTTTCAATTTCCTCCATATGAGCTTGCGCTTGCAAGTAAAATGGTAAATGTGGTGAAATATGAGAAATTGGACTTGCTGCATGTGCATTATGCAATACCACATGCTTCTGCAGCCTATATGGCAAAGCAAATTTTGAAAGCCGAAGGCATTGATATACCTGTTATTACCACTTTGCACGGCACTGATATAACTTTAGTGGGAAAAGAAGTTTCTTTCGAACCAGTGGTAACCTTTAGCATCAATCAATCAGATGGTGTTACTGCTGTTTCACACGACCTGAGGAAAGACACTTATGAGCATTTTAAAATTTTTAAGCCCATAGAAGTTATTCCTAATTTTATTGACCTGGAAAGGTTCAAAAGGCAAAAAAAAGAACATTTCAAAAGGGCAATATGCCCGAACGGTGAAAAATTAATAGTACATACTTCCAATTTCAGAAAAGTAAAACGGGTAGACGATGTAATTAAAATTTTTTACAATCTTCGAAAAAAGCTTCCGGTAAAGCTATTGTTGGTAGGGGATGGCCCTGAAAGGACCCGGATCGAAAGTTTATGCAGGGAGCTTGAGGTATGTGACGACGTTCGGTTTTTAGGAAAACTCGAAGCTGTGGAAGAAGTTCTTTCTGTAGCCGACCTATTTCTGATGCCCTCCGAAAAGGAAAGCTTCGGATTGGCCGCATTAGAAGCCATGGCTTGTGAAGTGCCCATAATCTCCACCAATGCAGGAGGATTGCCTGAGCTGAATGTTGATGGGATAACAGGTTTTTTAAGCAATATCGGAGATATAAAATCTATGACAAAAAATGCCTTGCACATCCTACACGATGATCGTTTGCCAACTTTTAAAGCCAATGCACTTTTACGTGCAAAAGAATTTGATATAAATGCAATTCTTCCCCAATACGAAGATTTTTATTCGAAAATTGTAAACCCACAAATTCAATTGGCTGTACCAAAATAATTTCAACTTTATAATATTGTAGCCGTAGAATTTTTCTAAACCTTGAAAAAATTTATTCAAATCATTTAAAATGGGTATAATTGTAAAATTTTAATAAATTTGAATTGAATACTGATGGTATTTTTCTTAATGGTTTATAATTGCAAAAGGATAATTTTTAATTAAATTGATTTTTAAGGGTTTGATTTTTAAATTATTAAATCAAATTCAACATCTGAAATAACATTTAAACACTTTATACTCATTTTGTTTATATAGCTGAATAATTAAAATCTGTGATGAAAGAGCCTACATTAACGAGACGACCTAATATTAAAAAAGGAACAAAAGATGTTTTTAACAATCCATTTTTGGAAAAACTTACCAGGTCAAATATTTTTGTGCCGATATCAATATTTTTACTTATTTCATTGACCCTGCTTTTCCTTGGCATCACCCAAAAGCAAATTGGGCTCATAGCTACTTTTTTTATATTTATTTCAGGCTTGCTTCTATTCACCCTTGTGGAATATCTGGTGCATAAGTATTTGTTTCACATGATCACCAATACAAAAATAAAAGAAAAAATACAGTACAATTTTCATGGTATACATCATGAATTCCCAAAGGACAAAGACAGGCTGGCGATGCCACCTGTGGTAAGCATATTAATTGCAGGCCTTTTGTTCCTGTCATTCAGGTTTGTTATAGGGGATTATGTTTATGCATTCCTTCCTGGAGTTATGTTTGGGTACGCATCTTATCTATTTGTGCACTATGCTGTACATGCCTATCCCCCACCCAAAAATTTCTTGCGTATTTTATGGATCAACCATGGTATACATCATTACAAAAACGATGATGTTGCTTTTGGGGTATCTTCACCTTTGTGGGACTATATTTTTAGGACCACCCCAAAATAATAATCCTGGATAAGACGGCTGCAAATACTGTTAAGAAAATAGCCATCCTGGGATGTGGCTGGCTGGGACTTCCCCTGGCAAAAAAATTTATTGATCAGGGGATTGAAGTACATGGCAGTACCACCAGTGAAGAAAAACTTTCTGTTTTACAGGAAAATTCTATTAATCCTTTCCTTATAAATTTATCTCCTGAGGGTCCTATTGAAGAACTAGAGACATTTCTTGATGTAAAAACCTTGGTTCTTAATATTCCCCCATCCTTACGTAAACGGCCTCCTGGCTTTCATTTGCAACAAATAAATTTCATTTGTGACCATCTTCCCGAAACAGTCCAACAAGTTATTTTTATCAGTTCTACTTCTGTTTATCCTGAAGGAGGGGCACAATTTGATGAAGAAAGTGGTGCCGATCAATCACATGAGCTGTTTATAGCGGAAGAGTTGCTAAAAAAGAAATTGAATGAAAAGCTATTAATTTTAAGGTGTGGGGGATTGATGGGCTATGAAAGAGTGCCAGGGAAATATTTTGCAGGAAAAATAGGGGTTCGAGGCGGTAATAACCCTGTAAATTATGTACACAGGGACGATGTAATAAGGATAATTTTGAAAGCTGAGGAGGATAACGTATGTGGGGAGACATTCAATGTAGTAGCACCGGTACATCCTTTAAAGAAAGAAGTTGCATTAAAAACAATCCGGCAATTTAATCTTTCACCACCACAATTTGAGGATGAAAAAGCAAACCACAATAAATTAGTTAATCCTGATAAGCTGATAAGGAAACTGAAGTACAAGTTCAAATACCCCGACCCTATGAAATTTTATTATGAATTGAAAGATGGAGTGCGTTTTCCAGAATAAAAACAATCCAAATTTAGATAGACATATGTGTTTCTTGAACCGTATTAATTTTATTTAAAGATGAAATCCTGTAAAATAAAATTAATTACAAATTTTATGGATTTATATGTTCAAGCTACCTCTTAAACAAATATAAATTTGCAATAAGCCATTGCAAATTTATAAATCAAACCATAAATATTTTATTAAACTGCTGCTTGGTCCATAATTACTTCATTTTGATCAACAGGTGCTTTAGAATAGGTTGGGCAGGTCCTTTCAGTACAGCTCGACCCAAACAAAACTACAGTTGCGAATAATAAAGCGAATAACTTTTTCATGGGAATGTATAGTTGTTTTAAAATAATATTTTTAAAATTTAATATATGCGAACTGGATAAAACATAAATGCTTAATATTAAACATAAACAATTTCCTTTCTTTCCAGTAATAGTTGAACTAATACAGATTATTTAGGAATCAAATATACCCTAAAGTATTTGATCTGGTCTTTAAATATAAATCATATAAGGTACATGTGCATTAATATCATATAATATTTATATCATAGATCAACACATTGATCGGCATATATTTAATTGCAAACATATGAATTACTTGCATAATTTATACGTTTTTTGAATAATATGCTCATGTATATACATTAACTAAATGAAAAAAAACTGATATTATTATGTTAGGCTATAGATTTACTGATTTTATTCCTGAACAATCATCCGAGGGCACAACTTTTGAAAACCTCTTAAAGGTTTTTCTTCAGTTGTTAATTGTTACTTCCGGAAATGTAGCAGAAGCACTTCAGTGGCTGAGTAATCTGGACAAAAATTACAACCTCACAACAGGCGAATATGGCATTGGTGATTTTATTGAGGACTTAAACACAAAAGGGTATTTAACAGAAGACAATGAAAAGGGGAGCTTTAAGATTACTGCTAAAAGTGAGCAAAAGATCAGGAAAAGCTCCCTTGAAGAAATTTTTGGTAAGTTAAAAAAGACATCCAGGGGAAACCATTCAACCACTTTTAATGGCCAGGGCGATGAGCAAGGCACAGACAGGCGCGAATTTCAATTTGGCGACAACCTGGACCAAATTGCAATTACAGATTCTATAAGAAACGCCCAGATCAATCATGGTTTTAGTAATTTTACTTTGACAGAAGATGACCTGGAAGTTCTGGATACTGAATTCAAAACTCAGACTTCAACTGTATTGATGATTGACATTTCTCACTCTATGATCTTATATGGTGAAGATAGGATAACCCCAGCCAAAAAAGTTGCCATGGCTTTGGCTGAACTTATCACAACAAAATATCCAAAAGACACCTTAGATATACTGGTTTTTGGAAACGATGCCTGGCAGATACAGATAAAAGACCTCCCTTACCTTGAAGTAGGGCCTTATCATACCAACACTGTGGCCGGTCTCGAGCTAGCGATGGACCTGCTAAGGAAGCGTAAAAACAAGAACAAACAAATCTTCATGATTACTGATGGTAAGCCTACCTGCTTGAAACAAGGAATTAAATATTATAAAAACAGCTTTGGGCTGGACAGTAAAATAATGAGCAAGACTTTAAACCTTGCTGCACAGTGCAGGAAATTGAATATCCCGGTTACTACTTTTATGATAGCCACCGATCCTTATTTAAAGGAATTTGTAAAGGAGTTCACCAAAACCAATAATGGAAATGCTTATTATAGCAGCTTACAAGGGTTAGGCAACCTTATTTTTGAAGATTACAAAAAGAACAGGAAAAAGAACCTGTAAAATTACAAGCGCTGTTTTGGCAAGCATAATTATAACTTCCTGAAATAGGCAAGGAATTCGATATCTAAACATACATAATTATAATTTTGATGCAGTATAAAAATATTCCCTCTAAAGATAAGCTTAAGATACAGACCTTAGGAAAGCTAAAAGCTACTGGATATAACCCCGTGCCAAT
>JALZND010000380.1 GCA_030857845.1 Bacteroidota bacterium
ACTTCAGGCTGCATCAAAAGTGCCGCTTATGCTCGCCATGGATGCTGAATGGGGATTGGGCATGAGGCTGGACAGCACCATCAGTTATCCATTTATGATGACTTTGGGTGCAATCCAGGACGATAGCATCATTTATGAAATGGGCAAAGAAGTTGCGGCACATTTTAAACGGATTGGGATGCATATAAATTTTGCCCCGGTTGTAGATGTTAACAACAATCCTAAGAACCCGATCATCAATTATCGGTCGTTTGGCGACAATAAGTACAAGGTAGCAGACAAAGGGCTGGCTTATATGAGGGGCATGCAAGACAATGGCATTATCGCCGTTGCCAAACATTTTCCTGGACATGGCGATACTGATGTAGATTCGCATGCAGCTTTGCCATTGCTCAATTTTACAAGGGAGCGACTGGATTCCCTGGAAATGTACCCTTTCCGCGAGCTGATAAACAATGATATTGGTGGGGTTATGGTAGCCCACCTGTCCATTCCTGGGTTGGACCCAACAGTAAATTTACCTTCTACACTTTCCAAACCTATTGTAACTCAATTACTAAGGGAGGAGCTGGATTTCCAAGGCTTGATATTTACTGATGCGATGAACATGAAAGGTGTGACCAAATACTTCCCTAAAGGCGAAGCAGATGTTAAAGCAATAATGGCAGGAAATGATGTGTTGGAAATTACTGAAAATGTAGCTGTTGCAATAGCAAAAATAAAATCTGCAATAGATAAAGGGGAGGTTTTACAAGAAGATATAGATGAGCGCTGCAAAAAAGTCCTTGCAGCAAAATATTGGGCTGGATTGCATCAATACCAGCCTGTAGCAGTTGAAAACATCGTAGAGGAACTTAGTACCCCGGAAAACAAAGCAACACTTGCCGCTATGGCTCAAAAATCATTGACCTTGTTAATTAATAAAGACAATGTGTTTCCTATAAAAAATACTAAAAATGTAAAAAAAATCGCTACACTTGCCATAGGAATCAGTGAAGTGTCGCTATTTCAAAATATTTTAGAACGTGAAGGGGTTGCTCAAGACCACTATTTTTTACCTAAAAATAGCACTGCTAAAAACATTAATTCCTTGAAAGAAAAATTAATCGATTATGACTTGATTTTGGTGGGCGTTTACGGTCCTAGAAAAGTACCAGGAACAAAATTTGGGTTTTCAAAAGATGTGACAGCTTTCACAAAAAATTTAACAGAAAATACTAAAAATGCATTTGCTTATTTTGGCAACCCTTATAGCTTGGTACAATTTGGTGATTGGCAAAATACTTCTGGTTTGATCATAACATACGAATTGAACCCTTACGCCGAAGAAGCCGCTGCCAAATTCATTTCGGGAAAAGCAGGTGCTTTTGGAAGGATGCCAGTTGGAGTAGGAACTATATTTAATTCAGGGGATGGGATCATATTGAGGCCTAAATAACTTCAATCAAGCATTAGTTTTACTATTTTGCGGATGATCTGTTATAGATTTATTTTTTGTCAATACAATTACATAAAAAGCCATAGAAAGCCCGCAGATCAATAAACCCAAAGATTCCCTTGCTTCTTCGATTTCCACTTTATATCCCATGTCAAGCCATACTCCATTATAAGTTGATGGAAAGGTAAATGCAGCACCCAATAAAAATAAAACCGATGCCGTTACCAAAATTTTAATCTTGATTTTATTTATTGCCACACATATTGATAAAATCGAAGCAAGTAAATAAATAGGGATCCAGATAAAAGGATCTGGGTCATTGTATTGCAAAATTGCAAAAACAAGAAATACCAGTGCCAGAAATAATGCAATATACCTGATGGACTTTTTGAACATGAATTGGGTTAGTTATAGGTTATAGGTTATGGGCAATAGGTTTATAGATTATGAGGTATGGATTGTTTAATTTCAAGTTTAGTGTTTATAAAATAATCAAATAAGGATATTTTAAAATATTAAGAACTTTTAAAATTACCATCTTTATTCAATAAAAGTTTTTATCAGCACTCCCACACTTGCAAAATGAACAATTTTTGGCTAAACCTATATGATTTTCTTCGTGACTTAAGTTAAATCTATTCTGATCAACCGAAATTGAATGTAATCTCTCTTCTCCTTTCCTATTACCAATTACCTATAACCTAATATATTTTCACTTCATTGCGTTTTTCTAAAAATTCAGCCTGGTTTTCTTTTTCAAGATCATCCAGGAATCCAAAATCACCATTTTTTTCCACCCATGAACGAAGTTTATCGGTTCCGTTGATCAAATCTACAGGCATTTTTACATATTCATACTCATAGGGAGGCTGCTTCCATTGAAACTGCGGTCCAAGGTGATGATAAAATTCCTGGCACAAAACCTGGCAAAGCCTCCAAGGGCGGAATTTCTTCCTGTCCGTAACATGGATTTGGTATCCGCCACATGGCTTACCCGCATGTTTTTGAAATGTTGGCATAAAAATCACTGGCCTCAAGGTAAACCCATGCAATCCGTACGATTTAAATTTACCCTCAAGTATTTCCTGTAAACCATAAGGTTCAATACCGGGATGCCCTATTATTTCAAGGCTCCGCGTGGTCCCTCTTCCTTCAGATATATTTGTTCCTTCATATAAAACTGTGCCCACAAAAGTAAAAGCTGCTTCAATGGTTGGCAAATTAGGCGAAGGCATTACCCAGGGCAATTTGGTATCCTCGAAATCCATCCACCGCTCCCAGCCTTGCATCGGGATCACTTGCAAGGAACATCGAATGTTCCAAAATTTTAAGGCCATTTGGGCAATTTCACCCATAGTCATTCCGTGGCGTACAGGCAATGGGTGCCGGCCCACAAAAGATGCGTAATTCATATCAAGGATATTCCCTTCTATTATTTCACCATTTATTGGGTTAGGCCTATCTAGGATTACAACGTCAATATCCTTGTTGGCACAGGCTTCCATCAGCAAAGTCATCGTATAGATATAGGTATAAATCCTTGTGCCAACATCCTGGAGGTCCACAAAGATATGATCCAGTCCGTCGAGCATTTCAGCAGTTGGTATCCTGGTTTCTGAATAGAGGCTATATACCTTTACATTAAAATAAGGGTGCATAAAATGGGAAGACTCTACCATATTATCCTGAACATCGCCTACAAAGCCGTGCTGTGGAGAAAATAGTCTGTTAAACCTTGACCCAAATATTTCCTTAAAGGCAAAAACACCATGTTTTATGTCACTGTCTACCGAGGCTCCATGACATAAATAACCAACCACCCCTTTGAACTTTTGAGCCAGGCCTTTGTCCATTTTCAAATGATCCAATCCACTTATAACACGAATACCCATAATTTTGAAACTTATATATTAGAATGAAAATTATTAATAAATTCTAATTTTAAATAATTTTTATCGTTGAAGTATCTAATGTTAAATAATTATTTTGCCCCATATTATATTTTTCATCGCAATAAATCTAAAATGCCATTGATCCCCCTAAAATATAGCAGGTATATATCGAAAGCTCTTGTCCTCCTTTTCACTACTGTATTTTCACAAAGTTTTGTTCAAGCACAGAAGATAACAGCCCCTAATCCTTTACCACTTTCACTTTTGCAAGATCATTGGGTAGATTCTGTGTATAATTCCTTGTCCAAAGACGAAAGGATTGCACAAATGCTTATGGTGGCAGCATATTCGAATAGAGGTAAGGCCCATGAGGATTCCATAATAAATTTAATACAAAAACATAAAATTGGAGGTCTCATATTTTTTCAGGGAGGACCCGTGCGACAGGCGCATCTTGTAAATAAGTACCAATCACATTCAAAAGTACCATTGATGGTTGCTATGGACCTGGAATGGGGATTGGGCATGCGGCTGGAC
>JALZND010000381.1 GCA_030857845.1 Bacteroidota bacterium
GTTATAGGATTGGTTGGATTAGAGGTACTTTTTTCATTTACAATTATATTCCCGGGGAAACTTTCGCCTCCTTTAAAAAAAATTTTGTCGCCAGGTTTATAAATTTTTGAATTAACCATATTAATGCTTTTCCAAGGCTTTTCTTTACTCCCGGCATTTTTATCATTTCCCTGGTTGCTGATAAAAAAGTCTTTGCAGAGGGAGGGAAAAGTAAAAAATATAAAAACTAGTAAAAGTGTGAATTTGTACTTCATAATGGATTTTAAAAGAATAATATATTTATTAAATATCAGGATATTGTTGTAAAGATCCAAAGAAACATCATTTGAAATTGTTTTTAATTTTAAGGAAAGTTCACTGATCAATAGTTCTTTATCTTCTTTGGTGTTGAAAAATATTTTTCTTTGTCAAAATCATTTGGTGATGTTTGTTGCGCTAAAATCAATGGCTCTCCCACCTGAAGGCCTATATTAGCCAGACGTTGTGATAAATATGAAATCGTAAATTTTTAAATCCAATATTTCTAGGATACTAAACAAAGCAAAACCTATACCGCCGGGGAAAATCCATTCCGCCCAAATTTGCATCCCCTACATCAATAGCCCGAAAAATTTTGCTTCACCTTCAGTTATGACAACAAATTTTGACCATAGATATGGGTGATGGGTTTTGCATTTTTTTTCCCGAATGGAAGAACAAAATTTTACAACACAAGTATAGCTACTTAACTAAAGGTCTTTTAAAGGAAAAAAAAATGTTTCGTCTTAACTTCCGATTTTTAATAGCAATAGCTATAGCCGCTTTTTCATTGTTTACTTATTTTTCAAATACAGAATTTAATCCTGTTACGGAAGAAAAACAACGTATAAGCATGTCTGTACAGCAGGAAATTGCACTTGGATTACAAGCTACCCCAGAGCTTGCCCAGCAATATGGCGGGCTTCACCCTGATGCGAAAGCACGTGAATATGTCAAAAATGTAGGTCAAAAATTGGTTCAAAGTACCGTGGTGGGGGAAACGCCCTATAAATTTGATTTTCACCTTCTTGCAGATGAAAAAACTGTAAATGCTTTTGCATTGCCCGGAGGACAAATTTTTATCACTGCAGCACTTTATAATCAGCTTACTTCAGAAGACCAGCTTGCAGGCATATTAGGCCATGAAATTGGCCACGTGGTAGCCCGGCATGGTGCACAACAAATGGCCAAAGCAAAATTGACCCAAGGCCTGACAGGGGCAGCAGTAATTGCCAGCTATGACCCTGATAACCCTGCGAGTATGGGGAGTGCTGCCGTTGCTGCCTTAATTGGAAACCTCATCAATATGCGCTTTGGCAGGGAAGATGAATTGGAGTCTGATAAGCTGGGTGTTAAATTTATGTCAGAAAGCCAATATGCACCGGAATCTATGATTGAAGTAATGCACATACTCAGCAAAGCAGGAGGCCCTAACCGCCAACCAGAATTCTTCAGTACCCATCCTAATCCTGAAAACAGGATTCAAAAGATTCGGGAAGCTATAGAAAATTATAAGTGATGGGGAATGGGAATGGGGATTGTGGATTGTGGATTTATAATGATGGGAAATATAAAAGTTCGGGAAAATTCCCGAACTTTTAGTCCATTGTTTTACACAGTTTTTTTCCAATTATTTTTGAATGTACGATGCTAAATAATCTCAAAGACGGCTTTCATTTCATATTTTAGCTTTATTTTCCTAAAGTCGATTTGAGGCTCTTCCATGCCGCTGGCTTCTGCTTTAAGGTCCATGGTCCTAACTTCATAATAAGGCTGGGCATAACCATCATACATCTCCTGGATTTCAAGTACGCCGCCTGCTTCTTCCCCTATTGCTTTTAGTAGATAATTAGCTTTTTCCCTGGCTGCCAGAAGCGCTTTTGCTTTGAGCTCCATCTTATATTCCTCAATTTTTGAGTGGGTATACTCCCCTATATTTACACTTTCAATTCCTTTCTGGTCTATAAAGCTTAGCATGCTGTTTACTTTGTTCAGGTCGTTCAGCTTCATCCTGTATGTTTTCCTTGCCATAAATTCAGGTGTTTTCCTTTTCGCCCACTGCCAATTGTACCCATAGATGTTTTGAATCTCAAAATTTTCTTTTGGCACACCGGCTTTCATGGCAACATTATATAATTCTTTCTCAAGGGTTTCTATGTTCACTTTATTTTTCCCATCTTTTAGGTATTCCCGCAAAGAAATATTGAGGTAAATTTCATCTGGCACCACTTCCATTTCTGCGCTTCCCATTACTTCAATTTTTTTCTTGTTTTTCTCTGATTGTCCAAATGAAAGTAGGGGGAAACTACTGAGGCAAAAACCACTTAGTATAGCAACTGCAATTAAAGACGGATTTTTCATAACTTTTAAATTTAATAGGTTTTATGTGGACCGTAAGAATATGTATTTTTTATGGAAATTATTTAATTATTAAATAAGCAATTTAAATGCCTGAAAATTTATTTTGTTAAATTTGTCTCATAACTTTTTTTTAGCAGGATCTTAATTATTTAACCACCATTTTTTACCAATATATGTTTTCACCATCAGAAATTGAAGAAATAAAAAGTAGAGGAAGCAACCCTGATCAAGTATTAAGCCAAATCGAAAATTTTAAGAAAGGTTTCCCTTTCCTGAAATTGAACAAAGCTGCAACCATTGGGGATGGCATCTTGCGAATAAAAGAAAATGATGCAGACAGCCTGATCAATTTGTTTGAAGAAGGGATAAAAAGGAATAAGGTAGTAAAATTTGTACCAGCCTCTGGTGCCGCCAGCAGGATGTTTAAAGACTTATATTCGTTTTATCAAAAATATGCTGAAGAAACGCCCCCAGCTGATGTTTCAAAATATAAATCAGTTGCCGAATTTTTTGATAAATTAAAGGATTTTGCTTTTTACGAAGACTTAAAACACGTCCTGGATAAAAATGGAATTGACATATACAGTGCAATAAGGGAAAAGAAATTTGCTTTAATTTTAGAATATTTCCTTACGGAAAAGGGATTGGGATATGGGGAGCTTCCCAAGGGCTTGTTAAAATTCCACAAATATGAAGATGGCGAAAGAACACCTGTGCAAGAGCACCTTGTAGAGGGCACTGCCTATACAAAAGATGAAAACGAAAATGTGTACCTGCACCTTACCGTATCACCAGAGCATAAAGAAAAATTTATGCAGCATGTGCAAGATGTAAAAAAGAAGCTTGAAGGAGCCAATCTGGTACAATTTGACATTTCATATTCTGAACAAAAAGCCTCAACTGATACTATTGCTGTTGACCTTGACAATAAACCATTTCGGAATGAGGACGGATCGCTCCTGTTCAGGCCTGCAGGCCATGGTGCCTTGTTGGAAAACTTAAATGATATAGATGCAGACCTTGTATTTATAAAAAACATTGACAATGTAGTGCCTGACCCAATAAAAGAAACAACTTTTTTGTACAAAAAAATATTGGGCGGTATTTTATTACAATATCAAAGGCAGATCTTTGATTATATAAAAGTATTGCAACTAGAGCCCTCAAAAGAAAAGCTGCAAGAAATCAAAAACTTTGTAGAAAAAACCTTGTGTACAGTGAAAGAAGGTGACGAACCCCAGGGTGCATCACTGGTAAAATATCTTTTAAAGAAGCTGAACAGGCCCATCAGGGTTTGTGGCATGGTAAAAAATGAAGGCGAACCCGGAGGTGGTCCATTTTGGGCAAAAAACAGCGATGGTTCAATTTCCTTGCAAATAGTAGAAAGCAGCCAGGCAAATTTAAAAGCCCCCCAGCAAAACGAAATTTTTAAAAATGCCTCACACTTCAACCCTGTAGACCTAGTCTGCAGC
>JALZND010000076.1 GCA_030857845.1 Bacteroidota bacterium
CTGATGGTTATATCAGCATTGGTTCTTATGTGTTAAATGAACATATCAACCATTCGGGTTTTGCTAACCTTAGGACAAAAGATGCCATTGTAGACCGGATGCAAAGTAAATTTGGGCGCAGGCCCCAATCTGGCCCCGACAACAGTGGTACGGTTTTGTTTTTGCACTGGAAAGGTGAGAATTGCAGCATTTATATAGATACTTCAGGAGATACTATTGCCAAACATGGTTATCGGAAATTGCCTTTTAAGGCACCAATGCAAGAGTCTTTGGCAGCAGCGACAATCCTCGCTTCAAGGTGGGACAAGAAAAGCAATTTCGTAAACCCGATGTGCGGCAGCGGCACACTTGCCATAGAAGCTGCTATGATTGCTACCAATCGGGCACCGGGATTGCTCAGGGAAAATTTTGGCTTCATGCATATCATTGGCTACAATGCAAATGCTTGGAGAAAAATAAAATCTGAAGCCAAAAAGGTTAATGAACCTATCGATTTTAAAATAATTGCCAGTGATATTAGCCCGCTAGCCATCGATGCCGCTAGAAAAAATGCCATTTATGCCGGTGTAGACCATCTGATTGAATTCGAAACCTGCGACTTCCAGGAGACAACTGTGCCAGATGGTGGCGGGGTGGTGATGTTTAACCCGGAATATGGCGAACGACTGGGAGAGGAGGAAGCTTTATTGGAAACGTACAGGCTTATTGGTGATTTTTTTAAGAAAAAGTGCAGCGGATATTTCGGCTACATTTTTACCGGTAATTTCAACCTTGCAAAAAAAATAGGCTTAAAAACCAAGAGGAAGATAGAATTTTACAACAGTAAAATAGAATGCAGGTTATTGGAATTTGAACTTTATTCGGGTACAAGAAGGCAAGAACGGGTATAGCCTTTTAAGAAGCCTATTTGTCTTTCCTTTCGCCGGTTTGAAATAATACATCTTGAAGTGCGTAGTAAAAAAATTGTATTATTTTTTTATTATTTATAAAACTTTTAGAAATTTTTATAGAAATCAACAATTTTTTACGCCTAATTTATCATTGCTTTATTCCATTATTGCCCTTTGCAGATAATCTACTAGCTTTTCTGTCGTAAAAAAAAATTCATGTATTCAATGAGGTATTAATGGCAGTTGTCAAGGTTACTTATGCCTGGTTCAGGGTATTAGTAAGTACTTAAAGAATTTAAGATAAGATTTATTATACAAAAAATTTTCTTAATCATATATAAATGAAACGCAATTCAATATCATTAGAAGAGAAAAGGTTGATCCTTAAAGCAGTTATAGATGCTGAAAGGTTCACTTCTGTGGAATTTCAAATTCATATTGACAATGAATGTAAAGTGGATGTGAAAGAAAGGGCAGCAGGTATTTTCAAAATCCTGCACATGAACAAAAGCAAAAAGAAAAACTGGGTATTGTTTTACTTTTCAATTGATGACCTAAAATATGCTATTGTTGGTGATGAAGGCCTTGATCTTTTGGTTACACCTAATTTTTGGAATGATGTAATATCTCATATGAAACAAAGGATCAGTGAAGGAAACCTTGCAGGAAGCTTAAGCGAAGGTATTAAAATGGCAGGTGAAAAACTTAAGCTAATCGTCCCCAAACAAAAAAATGATATCAATGAGCTTCCTGATGAGATTGTTTTTGGAAGTGATATCCAAGAACTTGTAGATTGTTAAAGACCCCATGAAATTACTTATAAATTTCTTATGAGGCATTTTAAAAAAAAGGAAAGCAGTACCCAACCTGTTGTTAGGCTGGGAAACTGCACCTGTTTTCTTCATGACCTAAAGGTTTCTCCCTAAAACCCTGGCAAAAACCTTCCTTTGCCAGTTTAAAATAAAGAGAATTTTATTTGTCTGAATTTCTGGCAAGGCCATGAATTTTTACTCTGGTATATTCTTCAATAGTTTTTAGGTTGTATCCTTTGCTCCTTGCTTCTTTTATAAAGCTGCTGTTTACCCCATGTATTTTTGCTTGGATAGCTTGCTCAAGTTCCAGGTTTGTAAATCCTACTGTTTTTAAATCATTCAGGAATGCATTGTCAATACCATGGATACTGGCTTCAACAATTTTATTAAAACTGATATTTTTGTAACCAAGAGCTTGTAATTCTTTTATGGTTGAAGGGTTTACATCATGGATTTTTCCAGTCAAAATTTGGTTGAGGGTCAACCCATCGAAGCCAACATCTTTGAGGGATTGAATATACTTGGCATCTACATTATGGATTTTTAGTTCCAACATTTTTTGCAGGTCCATTTCGCCATATCCCAAAGATTTTATATCTTCTATTGCAGCGGGGGACAAGCCGCGTATCTTTGCTTGCATTATTTCGTCCACTGAAAGCTTCCCAAAACCTGAAGCTTTCAGGCCTTGAATATACTGTGCATCCACCTCGTGGATCTTTAATTCTATCATCTTGCTTAAACTTAAATCCCCAAATCCTAAAGATTTTATTTCCTGAATAGATGAAGGGTTTAAGCCATGGATTTTCGCTGAAATTGCCTGGTCTATAGTGAGGTCCTTAAATCCTGCTTTTTTCAGGCCACCAAGAAAATTTTCGTTCACATCGTGTATCCTTAGCTCTATTATCTTCTGCATACTTAGATAATCAAAACCAAACAATTGTATTTCTTTGATGATTGTAGGGTTCACATCGTGAATTTTTGCAGCGATTAGTTGGTCTGCACTTAAATTTTTAAATCCTGATTTAGCTATTGCATCAATATAAAGCTGGTCAACATTATGGATTGCCATTGCTAAAAGTTGATCTCCGTTTATATTGATGAATTTTGATTTGACGAAATCTATATACTTTCTATTTACAGTAAATAAATGCAAGTGAAACATGAAATTTTGGTCCTTACTGGTTATGTTTTTCGAGGCTAAGTATTCTTCAAATGAAGGGTCTTTTTTAAATAAATAAGTTCCCTGGCTTACTTCTTTATCCAAAGCACCAATTAACGTCAGTGTTCCTGTTTCTCCAGCCATTATAAAATTATCAGTAGATGATTTCTTAAATAAGCTTTTATCAAAGCATCGTGATACATTCCAATTGCCATGTTCTTTTATCCCCTTAAAATCTATGCAATATTCCTTATTCGGTTGACTGCTGAACCAAAATCCTTGAGATAAATCCGGATTGCCCCGAAGATTGGCACTTGAAGGCTTTTTTGTCAAGGGCTCCGTAATTGGTTCAGGTGCCAATGGAACAGAAAGGTCGATTGTAAAATCTTGAGGATCTGCAACCTGAAGGCTTTCAATTACATCCTGGCTTACTGCCGGCTTATTGATAAACAGGATTGTCGTAATAAATAGGGGAGCTATAAAAGCATATTTCCAGTAGTGGTTTAAGTTTGATCTTTTAGCATTCATCATCATAATTCTTTGTTTTATAAGTGATTGATTGTAATTGGTTGTAATGGTAAGTGGTTTTTTAGGTACAGCAATTTGAAGCAGGTTCAGCTGGTACTTTTCTTTGACATGGGTAGTATTCTCAAGCAATAAGGCATCCGTTTGAAATTCAAGGTTTTTTTCTATGTCCCTCTTGTACCACCAAATGATAGGGTTGAACCAAAGTACAATTACTGCAGCCTCTGCTATCAATAAATCCCAGCTATGTTTTAGGCTTACGTGTATCTTTTCATGTGAAATAATTTGTTCATAAGTCTCAAAATCATAATCATCAGGATGGATGAATATATAATTTAAGAAAGAGCAAGGAGTTTGTTTGCGTGCTGTATTGATGATGACATATTCACCATCCTTGATTTTATCCGAACAGGTATATATTTTATGAAAGATATTTCCCAGTTGAAAAAGCAGGTTTATACAAAAAATCGCCACTCCAAAAATATAAAGGCCTGTAATCCAGAAAAGCCAGCCATAATAAACAGGGGCTTCTTGATTTACAATTACATCCCGAGACGTTTGACTGGAAGTTTCAGTTGATGGGATTGCTACATTATTATTTTCCGTTTCAGGAAATTGGTATTCATTGCTCTTTACCTGATTTACTTCAATGGGCTCTTTTTCAGAAATCATGTGGCTGAGATAACCTTGATTGCCGACAAGAGGTGGTAGGTTAATAATAGGGACTATAAAAGCAAAAGAAAGTGAAAATATGAAGTACAACCTATTGAGTGCAAAGAAGCTTTCCTGTTGCAGAAAAATTTTGTAAAACAATAAGGCTATTGCTATTACAAAAGAAACCTTAAATAGATATTCATGCATAATATTATTGTTTGGATGATTTTTGAGAATTTATTATTCGGACGATTTCATCAATTTCGTTATCAGACAATTTTTCTTCCTTCGCAAAATGGGTAATCATCTTTGAAAATGAATTGCCGAAATATTTGCTTTTTATATTTGCAACGTCATGGCTCCTGTAGTTCTCCAAAGTAATCAATGGGGAATATCTATTAGTATTGCCAATTTTTTCATCGGTTAAAAAACCTTTATTCTTTAAAATTTTCACCATGGTGGCGATGGTGTTATAATGTGGTTTTGGTTCGGGGATCAATTCTATAATATCCTTGATAAAAGCTTGTTCCAGCTTCCATACAATCTGCATTATTTGTTCTTCCCGCTTAGCTAATTTCTGCATGGTTATATATTTTTATCAAACATACTAATTGTTTAGTATATATCCTAATCAATTAGTAAATAAACTAATTGATTAGTAGTTATTTTAATTGATAATTTGTCTGAGGAGTGGCAATAGTTTGGGAAGCTATCTTTTTTGTTATCAATATGCTTTGCAGACCAATATTTGTAATTGATTAAAATTCTCTTTATGCTTATTGCTTAGCACGACCCTGCAAGTTGAAAAAGGTCCAGAAAGGCGCATTACAGGAATTTTTGGAATCCGTTGGTATTATTTGTCTTTTTGTACTATAATTCATTTAACATTAAGCAAATCATCAGCAATTTTTTGATGTGCTTCGTTGTAGATCAGCTCTCCTTTCAATAAAAATTTATTTACATCCATCATTACATCATAGATTGGTGTGTGGACATGTTTGGGGATTTTAAAGATCCTTTCATCCTGCTTTGTAAAAGGAGTTTGGATTTTAGAGTTGAATAAATAGGGGATAAGTATCTTTGAACAGCTCATGGCAATACGGTGGATGTCATGCTCTTCAAAATAATTTTGTAGTCTTTCATTTATATTTTCAAAAAATTCTACTGTTTCACCCAATCTTACCCGGGAACCTGCCCGTGATTTCCCCTTAGTCTTTAGATATTTTACCTGGCTGGTGCCTTGTTTTTTACGCACCATATACGACCGGAATACCTTATGGTCCCAATTTTGACCTTCTTTAAAAAATCCCATCGCACAATTACCGGACTGGATCAATAGTATTACATAATTAACCTGATTTTGCTTTTCAAAATTTTCATTAAAAGCTGGAGGTATATCAATGGGCAACCTAAGGTATATGAGTTCATTTCCTGTATCGTCCAATACGACAATCCGGTGTTTTTCAAGCTCATACCTGTAGATATAAGATGAACTTATAATTTTTTGAAGAACAGATATGGAGGATTCTTTAGATAAAAATATGCTCATGATGCAAAAACAACCTTAATTGAGCATATTTACTATGAACAAAAAGGGATAACAGACTCTAATAATTCAATAATATTTGGAAAAAGCAAGCTATCAATGGCTTGCTTTTTTTTTATTTATTATATTCGGTTTAATATCAAAATAGTTTAACTACACTACTTGCTTGTTTATCCCAATAGTGAAAAATGGCATTTTATTCAAGTGTTTACAGCAAATTGTTCATGATACAATTAGGAACCAAACCTTTGTCCAAATACATTGTCTTTTTTCCACCTTATTTTTTCGGCTTGCTGGGCAGCCTTATAGCCTACCATAAAATTAAACCTACCATATTTTACGCCTGCTTCAAAATTCATTTCTTCATAAAATTCATCTTTAGGGCTGTGGTAAATAGTCTTTAGCCAACGGGTATTGACAGCAGTAGTATCGCTATCTGAAGATGCTTTTCTGTAGTTGTTAACTACAAAAAGTGCAGGCACACCTTTTTCTACAAAAGAATAATGGTCGGAGCGGACAAAAAGGTTTTCTTCAGGAACAGGGTCTGGAACTATCTCAAGTTCCAGGTAACGCGCGGCTTCTTCTGCATATTGGCCAAGGTCAGAAAAAGGTGCACCTAGAACAACAATTTCATTTAAAGCCTCTTCCATCAAAAACATATCTGTATTAATATTTGCCGCAATGGAAGAAATTGGTACAGTTGGGTTGGCTGCAAAATACCTGGAACCCAATAGGCCTTTTTCCTCTGCCGTTAAGGCAATAAACATGATTGACCTTTTAGGTTTTTGTGATAGCGATGCAAACGCTTCTGCAATTTCTAAAATTATTGCTGTTCCGGATGCATTGTCGTACGCGCCATTGTATATGGAGTCTCCATCTACTGGCTTGCCTATTCCTTCATGGTCAAGGTGGGCAGTGTATACTATATACTCACTTTTCAAGGCAGGGTCTGTACCTTCAAGTATTCCTATTACATTAGGGCTGGTAAGGTTTTCAATATGATCAGTCTTTAAGTTTAATGAATATTCTATATTCTTTACGGCTGAATTTTTCTTTTTGTTTATCAGGTCATCTGGTTTTTGCTCTCCTAACAATTTTGACATCCCAGATGGGCTTAAAATTATTTCAATGGTTTTGTTTGCTGAAGTTTCCTCCCTAAGTGACATGCCATGCCCGTTGGGATCGGCAAAGTAATTTTGCAATACTTCCCAGGTTACAGTTTTCATTTCTTCAGGACGGATCATGTAGATTATACCTTTAGCCCCTCTTTTCTTAGCTTCTGCAAATTTAGCACTTCTGGTGCTGGCCGGAAAATCACTGCTAAAGCCTGCTGGTGCACCACTGAACAATACTACAAATTTATCTTTTATGTTTAGGTTTTTGTAGTCATTATGGTTTTTATCGGGTGCGTAAATACCAAAACCTGCAAATAAAATTTCACTTTTGCCTGTTATGTTTTCTGAAGGTCCATCAATAAATACATAATCATCCATATAGGAAAAACTAATTTTTTCTTTATTCCTGAATAGCGATATTTCACTGCCTGCAAAATCTTTGTTACCTTTTTTAAGAGCTACATCCTGGAAAAATGTTCCGTTTTCACCTCCGGGTTTAAGTCCCATCAAATCAAATTGATTTGCTACATATTGGGCAGCGAGCTCGTGGCCACGGGTACCAGTGCCCCTTCCTTCAAAAAGGTCATCTGATAAAAATTTAATGTATGCCCTTATGTTTTGGAGGTCTATTTTTTCAAGTGCTTGTTCCCATTCTTCCTTCTGCTCAATTAAGGTAAAACTGAATGTGAAAAAAATTGCCAACCCAGGTATAAGCATTTTCCTGATCAAGTTCATGTGTATTATGTTTATGTAAAAAATTAATTTATGCCTAAATAAGTATTATTAATTTACTTGATTTAAGGCTATAAGTTGTTCAACGTTAAAGATGTTTTATTTTAAAAATTTCACAATTTAGTCTATATCAAAGTTATACTAAATATATTTTTTTAAAAACTTAAATACTGCCATATCGGATAAGTTAATTTTACGCAGAGCCATAGTAAAATAATCTTATTGGTCCCCCAATAACCTCCTTTAATCAACCCAAAACATTCCCATTTTGATTGACTTAATAACGAAACATTAGATGAGGCCTTTTTTTTTTAAACATGATTTTAAATATTGTGGTTAATAATCCGAAACAGAACATCCATAAATTTTTTTTAAAAATTTGTAATGGTTATACAAAATAAAGGATTCAAAGGACTATTTTTATATAAATAATTGTGATTATTAAAGTTTCCGTTAGTCTAGTATTATTGTAGATGGCAAAAATGGGTCGGATTAATCTTAATTGGACTATTTTTTGCTGACCGTAACAGCAAACTGCTAAAGATGAAAGACTATTATAATATTCTGGGTGTCAAGAAAAATGCAACCTTCTACGACATCACTGAGGCGTACCGGGAATTATCCATTACATATCATCCTGATAATCATGAAGGTGATGAAGCGTATGTTCAAAAATATAATGATGTCCAGGAAGCATATGCTATTTTAAGCAATGGTATTAAAAGGAAAGAATATGACAACAATTATATTTATTTTGAAAAAAAATCGAAAGAAAAGGTCAATAATGCAGTTCCATCTATTGATTATTTCAGGTCTGATAAATTAGAATTTGAATTTGGGGATGAAATAACCTTTAGCTGGAAAACCTCTAATGCAGACAAAGTGACCTTAGTGCCATTTGGGGAAGTCCAGCCTAGTGGCAGTCAATCCGAAAAAATTAAAAATTATAAGAACAAATTGTTAACCTATGAACTATTAGCAGAAAATACTGTAAACGGAAAAGAAACCAAAGCTTCTGTAAGCTTGAAAAATAAAAATTATGAAGAGTTCCTGAACCATTTCAAAAAAGAAGCTGATAGCCAATTTAAACCCGTAGCTCCATCACAGGTTAAAGCTGTTGAAATTGAAAAAGAACATGCTCCATACCTTCCAAGGAAGAAAGAGACAGATAAAGAAGCAGAAAGAAATATAATTAAGGAAAATGTTTTTGTAAAAACTACTCCAACTATTGAAAAACCCATAGAACACAGACCTCAACCAGAAAATAATAATGTTAAAAAGTCTGAAAGCTCGGAAAATAATATTTTACTTTTTATTGTGATATTGTTTTTAGTGGTTGGTATATCAATACTTATATATTTAGGATTTTTTATGCAGTAGCATTTCTTAACCATGTTTTCTATTTTTAGAAAAATATAAAAGTTTGCCATCTAGGCAAAATTCATCTATTTTTTATTATCCGATATTTATCCATATTGAAGGTTCAATAAAAATTTTAAATAAACCTGGTTTTTTAAGATAAACCAAGTTTTTGACATCCTGATAACCTAGCCTTGTGAGCGAAAACATTTCCGAAAAAACTATTGTAAGAAGAACTTTAATTATTGCAGGGATCATCATTGTTGTATTTCTATTCGCCCTCCTCATCCATTTTGCCTTAAAAATACTTTTGATGATTTTTACTGGCGCCCTACTTGCCATTCTTTATAGGGGCTGTGCTTTTTGGCTGGGAAGTAAATTAAACATCAATCCACAAAAAATTGTCCCATTTGTCATTTTGTTCCATGTTGGTATTTCTTTGCTTACCATAATTTTGCTTTCTCCCCGGATCAGCGAACAAATAACAGTGCTTTCTGAAGAGCTGCCCAGAAGTATAAAAGCCCTCCAGGAACAATTTTTTGATACTAGGGTGGGAGGTTTGGTAGAAAGGAACCTCCCCAAGGATGGAAATATGGCAGGAGGATTTGATTCTTTTTTTCAGACCATAGTTGGGTTTTTTGTAAATGCCATTGGGGTACTAATTGATATTTTATTGATTTATGTATTTGCCTTATTTCTTTCCATAAATCCTACCTTGTATAAAAATGGGTTTATCCGGTTGTTTCCAGTCCAAAGAAGAGAAAGGATCGCTGAAGTATGGGACAAGGTAAGCATCACTTTATTCAAGTGGTTTCTGGGGATGATCGTTGACATGACCAGTATTTTTATAATGACAGCCATTGCATTATGGTTGCTGGACGTTCCTTTGGTCCTTACTTTGGCACTTATTGCATTTATATTTTCATTTGTTCCAAATGTTGGCCCGGTCCTATCTGCTATTCCTGCTGTATTGATAGCCTTTACCCAAGAACCAATCCTTGGATTGTATGTTTTATTGGCATATTTGGGGATTCAGATGTTGGAGAGCTATCTTATTACCCCCAATATTCAAAAACGGGCTATAAATTTGGCGCCCCTATTGTTGCTTTCCTTTCAATTGATCATGGCTTCCTTTGCAGGAATCTTTGGATTATTTATTTCCACACCTTTGCTTGCCGCATTAATTGTAGTAATTAAATGCTTATATGTTGAAGATACACTGGAGAAAGGGACAGCCGCACCACATGTATCATCAGGCCATTCAAGCGGCTTATCTTATGCCAATAAAACCTAAATGCAAAAAAATAATTATAAATATCAATGGTTTTAGTTCTTTTACTTTTCAAATAAAATCATAATATAGCTAAGGCTAATAATAAAATACTTTATGAAGTTACTGGAAGGAGAATACAATAAAATGTTCTGCATTAGAAAAGGAAATACAAGTATTAGAAATAGCAACTATCATAAAATCAATAAGATAGCCTTATGAACAAAAAAGGTAATGAGGATTTGAAAGAGAAGCAGTTGGACATGATTCATCAGCTGGTGTTGGAGTTGGCTTCGGGAAATTTAAAATTCCGGATCACTCCCAATGGCCCCGATGAAAGCCTGGACAGCATTGTTTCCGGCATCAATATGCTAGGTGAAGAATTGCTGGTATCTACTGTATCCTTAGAATATCTTAACAGTATTTACAAGGGCATAGTTGATATGTGCATTGTGCTTACTCCTGAACTAAAAATAAAGAGTGTAAATGCTGCGGTAACCAATTTGTTACAGTATAAAGAAGCCGAGCTTTTAGGGCATCCATTGAGCATCCTTTTTCAGGGTGATTCGCAACCAACAGAAACAGATATATTGCAGGCTCTTGAAGAAAGCGGTTATTTTTATCATACCAACACAGATTTCAAAACTAAGGTAGGAGGCACTGTGCCTGTATCATGTTCCTGCTCAATCTTGTACGACAATCAAAAAAAGATTAATGGAATCTTGTACATTGCCAAAGATATTTCCGCTCAAAAACGCTATGAAGATGCCATACATCAAAGCAAAGAGCTATTTGAACTGGCTTTAAAGGCAAGCAATGATGGCATATGGGACTGGGACCTTGAGAACAAGATTTATTACTTCTCGCCCAGGTGGAAAGCAATGTTGGGATATAAGCCAGATGAACTTAAAGATACAATGGAAAGCTGGCAGCAAACCATCCACCCTGAAGACAAAGACCTTGCCCTGCAGCAGATAGAAGATTTCAACAACGGGAAAATTTCCGAGTTTAATGCCATCCACAGATATTTTCATAAAAATGGCAATATCTTGTATATGTTTTCACGATGCATACACCATAAAGATGAATCAGGAAAAATATTAAGGCTGATTTGGGCACTTACCGACATCTCTTTTCAGAAAATTTCAGAAAATGAGCTTCAAAAAGCAAAAGAACAAGCTGAAGCGGCCAATATAGGCAAGGGTAATTTTTTGGCCAATATTGGACATGACATTGGCACGCCGCTCAATAATATATTGGGGTTGATTGAGCACCTGCTCAATTCTGATTTGGACGAAGGGCTGAGGGAATACCTTTCCATGATAGAAACATCCGGTAAAAACCTCTCTCGGTTGTTGCACGATTTACTGGACCTGAACAAGATCGAAACTGGAAAACTTGCCTTTGAAAATGAGGTTTTTAACTTTCAGCATACTGTTTCTTCTGCCTTGAAGCCTTATGAGTATATGGCCCATGAAAAGGGATTAGCTTTCTCCATCCATTATGACAACTCAATAGCCTTAGAGAATTTTTGGGGAGACCCAATGCGGATCAGCCAGATCCTGA
>JALZND010000382.1 GCA_030857845.1 Bacteroidota bacterium
CATTAGCATACTCCAACGCTCTTTAAGAGAGCCTTCCATTAAACGCTCCCCACCTCACCTTTTCTTAATGGCCATTGCCTTCCTGAGCAATAATTCCTTTTCCCATAATTGTCACTATTTATAGCCATTCTAAAGATTCTTATATAGGTAATAATGCGATAGAAACTTTTTATTGATTTAAAACCTCCTTAACAGCCTGATCATATTGTGAAACTAACTTTAAGCCATCAACCAAAATCATTTATTATAGACTAATCATTGCTATGAAAAAAATTTATCTTTCAATGTGTTTGGCTTTAGCTTGCTATTCGGCTAAAAGCCAGTTCATTTTTCCTGTTGAAGTGGAACCGGAATTTGCTCCCACCACTGTGGTTGTTCCACCTTCACCTTTAAAGTATCAGGTTTTATTTATTGGCCAAACCCATAAGGTACAAACTACCGCAACCTATGGCAATGCACCGGGCGAAGCGCTTGCCAAGCAATGGCACGATTTCATTGGTTTTACTCCCGATAACAAGTCGAATGACCTCGGATGGATTTCTGTTAACCATGAAATGGTAGTACAAAATGACAGCATTGGAGATGGTGGTGGAATGACTGTATTTAAAGTAAAAAGAGACCCTGTAACAGACACTCTCATTATAGTGGAACAAACTCTACAAGATGGAAGGTCAGGAAAGTTCTTTAATGTTGATTTTGTGAATACAGTAGGCGAAACAGGAATGAATTGCGGAGGCATTACCTCTTCTGTGGATGGCAGAATCTGGACAGCTGAAGAATGGTTCAGGTACAGCAATGCTGATTTAACGCCGGGTGTAAGAAATCAGAATCAGTTTACCATTAAGACCGACATTCCGGGAAATTTTGCCGGATCAACCATCGAAAAGTATCAAAACTTTAATTACATGGTAGAAATTGACCCAAGAGAAGCCAAAGCTATCAGAAAGCAATACAACTGGGGTCGACAGCCTTTTGAAGGCGGGATCATAATGCCTGACAACAAAACCGTTTATACCGGAGGGGATGATACTCCTGGTTTTTTCACAAAATTCGTTGCAGATAAGGCAGGCGATTTTACCAAAGGAAAACTTTATGTGTACAAGCATAATGCAAAAGGTGGAAAAGGCCCCTGGGTTGAAATTAACAACAGAAATCTGCAAAAGATGTTGAATTTTAGTCAAGAAGCATTAAAAGCCGGAGCTACGATGTTCAACCGCCTGGAGTGGCTGGCAACCGATGGCAAGAAAGTCTATATTTCAGAAACAGGAAGGGATAACTTTGGAACATCTTTAAAAGATGGCTCAGCAAAAGGAGGTGTACTGGATTATCATTGGGTAGAACCAGTAAAGAAAAGACATCCACATTTGCAATCTAAAACTGATGACCAGGTACTTGATTTTGTTAAAGCCGGATTCTTCAATGATTATTATGGAAGAGTGCTTGAATTTGATCCTGAAACAGGCATTGTAAAAACATTTCTTGAAGGAGGTCCTTACTTCGAAGAATCTCCTGATGCGGCAAGCTACCCAAAAAATCACCTGGCAAACCCTGACGGCTTGAACATGATGACTGTAAATGGCAACAATTTCTTAATCATTCAGGAAGATTTAAACGGAATCTCAAAAGGACGAGTTCCTGCCGGCTATACAAATCCTACTTGCGAAATGTACATGTTGGATATGAAAATAAAGAACCCAACAGTTGATGACCTGATCAGAATTTCCATAACACCTGTTGGTGCTGAAATTACAGGTGCCTGCCCTACCCCTGACGGAAAAACGCTTTTAGTTAATTCACAGCACCCATCTTCTTCAAATCCATTCCCTTATAATAATTCGCTTACCTATGCGATAACTGGATGGGATGCAGCGGTATCAGCAGTGGAAAAAATAGAGGAAAAATAAGGTTGAGGTTGAGAATAACGGGCTTGTGATATGGCCAAATCCGGTAGCTAGACTTCTTCAGTTTAATGAGGTTATTGATGTAGCTATCTATGATACCAATGGAAAAAGAATGAAAGTAGCAAGGAACATCAACAATGTAGACGTTTCGGATTTAACGCCAGGCATTTATATTTTGAAAACGTTTAATGCCCGCACAGAAAAATCCGGCACTTCAAAAATTATAATAGAAAGCGGTTTAAAATAACTCTCTTAATATATACCTGGCTGATCTTATGGCCAGGTATATTATTTTTATCGTAATATGAAGAACATCTACCTTTTGATTAGTACATCGCTCCTATTCTTGGCGTTTATTTTTAATGTGGCATTTACTCCCAAAGATGCTGAATTAACCTCTTCCATTGATCATCAAATAAAAGAAGATTATAAAAAGGGATTAAGTGATTTTGAAGGTGTCTTAATTGAGTTTATCTCAAAAATTAACAATTATGAGGATGAGTCTGCTACTCCTTCTGTTAAAGATGAATTCCTGAAATTGAGGCTATCTTACAAAAAAATAGAATTTTTATGTAGCTATCTTGATCCGGAATTTGTCGACGATTATATCAATGGCCCACCCCTTCCAGGCCTTGAAAGAAATGCACCATCCTTAAACATCCTCGATCCCGAGGGATTACAGGTACTGGAAGAACTTGTATTTTCTGAAAATCCTCTTGAGGAAAAGGAAAATATCCTGCATTATTCCGAACTATTACAGAGAAACTTTTCTTCATTTTCTCAATTTCAGAAGACATCCCAGCTGACCACCCGGCATATTTTTGAAGCGGTTAGGATGCAGCTTGTCAGGGTATTTAATCTTGGCATTACAGGATTTGATTCTCCTGTTGCTCTTAATTCACTTCCGGAAGCAGCCGTTTCACTGGACGCATCTTATGTGGCCGTAAAAAAATATTTTCCTGTTATTAAAGGTTTAGGCAATGATATGGCTGAGGAAATTGATGGTAAATATGTTGGGGCCATCAAATATTTACACGAACATAATGACTTTGACAGCTTTGACAGGCTATACTTCTTAAAAGAATATATCAACCCCTTATATAAGATTATTCTTCAGGCACACCTGGCTTTGGGAATAGAAACCATTTACGAGGTAGCCCCTTCAAACCAAAAGTTTCCGGTTAATTATTATGCTGAAAATCTTTTTGACAAGAATTTTCTAAACCCATTTTATTTTACAGAACTTCAGGAAGAAAAATACAATCAAAAAGTTGTAGATCTTGGAAGGATGTTATTTTTCGATCCCGTTCTTTCATCAAATAATCAACGCTCTTGTGCGTCATGCCACAACCCTCAAAAAGGTTTTGCTGATGGAATGGTAAAAAGCAAAGCCTTTGACCATCTGGGAACCTTATCACGAAATTCACCGACATTGATCAACTCGGTATATGCCGACCGTTATTTTTACGATTTACGCACTGATGTACTTGAAAATCAAATAGAACATGTACTGGTAGGCAAAAAAGAATTTCATACAAGTTATATTGAAATCTTTAACAAGCTTAACCTTAGCGAAGAATATGTACATGCTTTTAATGAAGCATTTCCTGAAATTAAAGGAAAGAATGCCATCATGAAGCATACCATGTCTGCTGCTTTATCGGCTTACATCATTTCTTTATCAGGGTTTGATTCCCCTTTTGACAAGTACGTCCGAAATGAATCAAAATCGCTCGATACCATGGCCATAAAAGGCTTTAACTTGTTTATGGGAAAAGCCGGATGTGGAACCTGCCATTTTGCTCCGGTATTTAACGGGTTGGTACCACCACATTATAAGGAAACAGAATCAGAAGTTTTAGGTGTTCCTGCTTCAGCTTCCAAGGTAAATCCGGAAATAGATGCTGATCTGGGCCGCTATAAGGG
>JALZND010000383.1 GCA_030857845.1 Bacteroidota bacterium
CCCTGCTTACAATTTCTGTTTGTAACTGACTTATAGAAGCCAATCCGGCAATCATTGGAGTGTTTGCAAAGGTAAGCTCAGAAAAGCTTTTTCTTTTTTGATCAGGGTTATCTTTAAATTGAACCATGTCCTTTGCATCCATAGCTATATCTTGGTAAGGTATACCTGTAGTTTTGTTTAGGAATTGTGCATAGGCATTAAGTTCATCTTTAAGCTGCGCGCCTCTTTTCTGATTAACCATCAGATTGGCAAGTATCTCTTCATCTTTTACACCTACATAAGTTCCATCATCAATGTTTTCACCACCTGTCAAATCGATAATTTCCTTTTTTAGGTTATTAAGGTTTTGCAGAACCTTGGTAGTCTCTGCCCTAACAGTCTGGGCTGTATTAAGTACAGCAACATCTTCTTTCCTATTACCTGCGTCACTTACGACTTTTTGTACTCGACCAATAGTTTCTGAATTTTTAACCTCTCCCTCAGAAACAGTACGCTCTAAGCTTTGATTAATAAACACGAATTTATCAAGAACGGTGCTGCTTACCTGCAAAGCCAAAAGAGCTGTTAGAACCAGGTACATTAACCCAATCATCTTTTGTCTTGGGGTTTCTTTTCCTCCGGCCATATATTTTTATATTATTTTAAAATTTTTATATTAATTCAATTAAGCTTTCATTGCAGATAGCATGCTGCCATAAACCCTGTTCAATGAACTCAAATTAGTAGTAAGTTTTGAAAGCTCACCTTTAAATTGCTCTGATTCTTTAGATGCCTGTGACATACTTTCCATGGCAGTAGCAATATTGCCGTAGAATTTGTTCATTGCTTTAACATGGCTGTTTGCATCTTGCAGTTCAAGTTCGTATACTGCATTTAAGGCTCCTAAATTTTTGGTTACAGTTTGTACCTGAGCATGGTATTCTTTAGCATCTTTAGAAGCATTTGTCATTTCTGACATTGCAGTAATGGTAGTGCCATAAGAACGGTTCATGTCAACAAGTGATTTTGACGCTTCCCTTACATTTTTGGCGTATTCTTCAGTAGCTATAGAAGCACTTCCCAACGTTGTCATTTTACTTACAGATTCGGATAGGTTTCTCATGCCTTTTCCTAAGCTGTCGATCAATTCAGGGCCAACTTTGGCACTTTCCAACATATGGTCCAGTTTTTTGGTAAGGCCTGTTTCCTGATTGTCAGAAATCCTTTTTGTTGCCATAGGGCCTTCATAATCATCTGCAAGTTCAGGGTATACTTTTGACCAATCTGGTTCATGGCCTTTAGGCTCAAATGCACTTAAAAAGAATATTGCTGCTTCTACTCCAAGGCCTACACCTAATAAAAGTCCTGCGAATGGATAATGTTGGATTTTAAATAAAGCACCAACGATTACGATAGATGCACCAATACCATAAATTTTTGGCATAAGTTTGCTATAAAAAAGCTCTTTAAAACCACCTTTATTTTTGCTCATTTTCTTAAAATTTTAGATTGATTATTTTTTTTAATGTTTTTTTTAAAATTTTACTTTGCTTGTGATTAAAATTCAGTTCCTGCAGACCTGCCTAAATAAGTCATGGCACACCTGAACCCAATTGCTGAACTTGTTGTATCTTCGTGTGCAAAAGTCCTGGTTCCGGTTTCCAGAAAATATGCAATGTCTTTCCATGAACCACCCCTTACAACTTTGCGTGGTTCATCTTTATCGTAATAGGTAGGGTTAAGGTCCCAAACCAAAGGTACTGAAGCTGGGTTGTATGCGTCTTCACACCACTCGGCAACATTTCCTGACATATCATATAGGCCAAAATCATTTGCAAAATAAGAGCCTACAGGAGCAGTATAGGCAAAACCATCATCAAAATAGTTCCCTCTTCCTGGCTTAAAATTAGCCAACATACAGCCTTTTGAATTTCTTATATAAGGGTTTCCCCAAGGATATTTTGCCATATCACGTCCGCCCCTGGCGGAATATTCCCACTCTGCTTCTGAAGGAAGCCTGAAAGGTGGCATAGGCCATAATCCTTGGCCAGCCCTAAAGGAATTTAAATAGTTGGTCCTCCAGGTACAAAATACCTGGGCAGCTTTCCAATCTACCCCTACAACAGGGTATTCGTCGAAAGCGGGATGCCAGTAGTAATATTGTTGCATCGGGTCTCCCATATGGTGGGCAAACTCACGTGACCAGACAGTTGTATCAGGATAAAGGTTTTCCTTGATATAATCTTCGCCGAGCACACTTAAAGAGTCTTCCATAAATGCATTCATAAATTGGCGATATTCGTTGTTGGTAATCTCGGTATCATCCATGTAGAACCCACCAATGGTTACCTGCTTGTTAAAGTTGATCTGAGTTGCCGCAACATCTTCATCAGCTTGCCCCATGTGAAAAGTTCCTGCAGGTATCGCAACCATTCCGTATGGAACAGTCATTACCCATCCTTCCCTTCCCTGGACGCCTACTAATTCCCCTCTATCACTGCCACCACCTCGGCCAAATAACCCACAGCCTTGCAGGGAAATAAATCCTGCAACGACACTATAGAATACAGCACTTCTAAAAGAAACAAATTTGTTCATAACACATTTTTAAATTTACAAAAGTCTTTTTACCCATTATTGGGTTGAAGAAGAATTCAAAATTATCCTAGAATTTTACTTTTTCATAACCCAACTTCTTAAAATCTGTTGGCTGTAAGGTTTAAGTAAATATTCAACTTTAACCACTAGTTTACACACATTTAAAGATATCAGAGGGTTTTTATTGTTAATGGCCAAAAAAATATTTCAGGCAATTAATGTCTGAACCTTGGGGTCCTTACTATTTTCTTACCTCCCGCTGACACAACAGGCAAGGTATAGCTCATTAAAAATTCATGCGAAGTAGGCCTTTTTGCCTCTTGCGCTCTAACTACCAGATCAAAAGCATAACCTGCCTTAAGGGAATTATCTTTGAGTAAGGCATAACCTAGTATGGCAATAAATGAATCGCCATCCCTATAGTTAAGGCCGCCCCACATCTTATTATTATAAGTTCCCATTACCCCACCTTCTATGGAATAGGTATTCAGGTCGGTCTTTATTAAAACGGATGGGGTAATTATTAAATTGTAATTGTATTCATAATCATATCCTGCAGTCAGGTACATATGGCTTACCAATGGATTCCTCAATGCATCGCTACCAAAATCAAATTCAGCTTTTATGATATGGTTGTAACTCACACCCGCATAAAGCTTTTCGGCCCTGTAAAACATTCCTACTGCTAAATCAGGCTTTATATCGCTTACGCGGCTATCGAGGTTATTTATATCATTTGGATCATTCCATCTATACTTGTTAAAATCTATAGCCTTAGAAAATATTCCCGACCTGATTCCAAAACTTAATTTTGAGTTTGGTAATCCCAAATGGTAGGCATAAGAAACCTGTATCTGCTGATTGCTCAAGGCCCCTAATTGGTCATTTACTGCATGAAAACCGAAACCACTCCTCAGTCTTAATATGGGAGTGTTTAGGGTAAATAATTGCGTTGTTGGAGCTCCCCCACCTCCTAAGGTAGGTTCGTAGCCTGTCCATTGTGAACGAAAAACGCCTGTAAATTGGGTAACACCTTCTACGCCAGCAAAAGCAGGATTGTAATATATTCCATTGAACATATATTGACTGAACTGAGCATCTTGCTGGGCAAGGAGTGGTCCAGAACAGAATAGGATGCCAATAATTAAAAAAGGGTAGAATATCTTTATCATAAAATCATTAATAATTCACAATATTAGAATTATAAAGATAATAATATTTTTATTATAGCAATCAACGTTGATG
>JALZND010000384.1 GCA_030857845.1 Bacteroidota bacterium
GGTACGTCTGTTGATTGTTGGGTGACAAAAAAGACCCCAACGCCCTTTGACCTTATCAACTTAATATTAGTTTCTATTTGGCTATTTAAAGCCTTAGAAGCTTCTTTGAACACCAAATGTGCTTCGTCAATAAAAATCATGAGCTTAGGCTGGCCTATAGCGCCCTCTTCTGGAAAAGTAGCATAAATCTCCGCCAATAGGCTAAGCATGAAAGTAGAAAAAGTTTTGGCTTATCCTGAATATCAGTAAGCCGTATAATATTAACGTACCCTCTACCCTTTTCATCAATTCGTAATAGATCTTCAACTTCAAAAGACCGTTCGCCAAAAAATCGCTCTGTGCCTTGCTGTTCCAGCTCCAATATTTTACGGATTATGGTGGAAGCAGATGATGTATTTATCCTGCCATAATCATTTTCTATTTCAGTCTTACCTTCATTTACAAGGTACTGCAAAGTTTTTTTAAAGTCTTTTAAATCCAGCAGAGACATTTGGTGGTCATCGCAATATTTAAATACTAATGATACCGCACCTGATTGGGTATCATTCAAATCAAGGATTTTAGAAAAAAGCACAGGTCCAAATTAGGAAACAGTAGCCCTGAGCCGGGCTCCTTTTTCTTTTGACAGCGTGAGGAATTCTATTAAAAAAGAAGCTGGCTGCCAAGGTGTGCCTATTTTTTGATGCCGCTCTTCAATTTTGTCATTAGGGGTTCCTGTTGTGCCCAATCCGCTTAAGTCTCCTTTTACATCCATCAACAAACAAAGGATTCCATGTAGTGACAAGGATTCCACAAATCCTTGCATGGTTTTGGTTTTCCCTGTTCCTGTGGCGCCTGCTATTATTCCATGCCTGTTTAAGGTTTTTAGAGGGATTTCAATCGGTGTTCCAGATACAGCTTCCCCATTATATATAACGCATCCTAAAATTAAACTTTCAGTTTGAGGATTATACCCTGAAAGGATTGCTTCCCTAAATAAAATTATTTTATCCATTATTAATGGTTGGATAATATAGGTCAAAAATTTTCCTTATGAATATATAACTATATAAGATCAAAATGCTTATTATAGTAATATCATTTAGTAAATTTAATGCTTTTTTCATTATTTGAACCTATTAACCATACCATATGTTGGAAAGCCAGGCTATAATTTTGCTTAATCCATCTTAATATTGAGTCATTTTTAACTTTAACAGATTCATTATCACGTTTTGTAGAAAAAGAAAATAAAAATATAAATTATCTTTTTGTACATTTACGATATTGGGAGTATTATAAAATAATTAATTTCATTAATCAATCCATGTCAAAAGTATCCTTCAACAATAAACAAAGTCCTTTTTTTAAGTCTTTAAAACAAAAGGTGGACCGATATTTTTTAGAAAATAATCTTCAAACCTCTGGAAATGCACATTTGTTGTTTAAAGGAACTTTACAATTTGTATCACTCATAGTTGTTTATGTGATACTTGTCTTTTTTACCCCCAGTATTTTCATTTCAATTTTGCTTTGTGCATTTTTTGGGTTCAACCTCGCTTTGATTGGCTTCAATATCATGCATGAAGGAATACACCAAAGCTTTTCCAAAAACAAAAAAATCAACAAAATTACTGCTTACTCTCTAAACTTTATGGGAGGCAATTCTTTTTATTGGAAAACAAAACATGGAATAAACCATCATACCTACACCAATATTGATGGGATGGACTTTGACATAGACATAGGTCCCTTAATGAGATTGCATGAAAACCAGAAGAAATTATGGATCCATAAATTTCAACATATTTATTGGGTCATTCTTTATGGCATCTCTTATGTAGCATGGATCCTTTACCAGGATTTTGAGAAATATTTTACCAAAAAATTAGCCCCCGGTGCGGAAAAACATAAGCTCGCTCCAAAAGAGCACCTTATATTTTGGATCACGAAAATATATTATGTTACCGTATATCTTGCATTGCCAATATTTATGCTTGGCCCTTTAAAAGCTTTGGTAGGTTTTGCCATTATTGCTTTTGTTTGTGGCATTACCATTAGTGTAGTATTTCAATTGGCACATATGGTAGAAGAAACTCAATTTCCTTCTCCCGATGCCGAGACCAATAAAATTGACCAGGAATGGGCAATTCACCAGGTAAATACCACAGCCAATTTTTCTACAAAAAACAAAACGTTATGCTGGCTTTTAGGTGGGCTTAATTTCCAGATAGAACACCACCTTTTTCCTAATATCAGCCATGTACATTATCCTAAAATAAATCAATTTGTTGTAGCCACCTGTCAGGAATTTGGTGTAAATTATGTAGAATATCCCTCTATGTACAAAGCTTTTCAATCGCACTTGCACCATATAAAAAGATTGGGAAATGGATAAGTAGAGTCAGCTATTAAATTAAATTATGATCCCTTCTATGAAGGTTTCACTTAATTTATAATAACCAAACGACCATTGATATTATGTTTTGAACATTTTTGTCAATGGTCGTTTGGTTTTATATAATTTGATCTGGATTATACATTGCTGGTAAAATATTGGGTACACCAGTAGCAACCTAGAACTTATAATTTTTCTGAATTAACAAATATAGAAGCAAAGTTGAAAAACGAATTAAGCTTTTCTAAGCCGCCTAGAACATATTAGATTATTTTTACTTTATGATCCAGAACTGCAGCCATTGCCTGAAATGGTTTGCTCCTGTTCAAATAGCCCCGCAAATACCTAATAATTGGTTGCCCCAATCTCATACTTTAGCAGGTAATTCCATACATAAGTAAGGATGCCCATAAGCCCGAACAGCTTAAAATAATACAATTCTTTACATTTGATTTAATAGAATGACCTTCTATAAAAATTGTTAAACTAATGGTTAATGCGTTGAAGCATCATGCATAAAATTATTTTAAGTAAATGAATATCAATACTTTAAATATAAATAAGTGTTTAAATTTAGTCTCGAAAAGAATATTTTAAAATAAAGGGCAATCATTACAAGAACCTGACAAATTACAATTAACTATTTTAAAAACCAGGGTTACAAATAACGTCCATGCCTATATAAATAACTATGAAACACTAAAACCAAAAATATATGGAGTATACTTTTACTAGAAGTACAATATCATGCCATTGCTCATCCAGCTTGTTAAAACTGGAAGCTCACAATTTAAACGATATTAAATGAGAACTCAGATAAAATTATCACCTAAAACAACCCAAAAATTACAGCTCAAAACTTCCTTGATTTATACAGGGGCAGGAATAATGCTTACAAGTATCCTTGGGTTTTTATGTTTTCTATATTTAAATATAGGGAACTCGGATGATGCCCTGGCAAATACTACCTTCAGCACAAGGGCCAGTGGGAATTGGAACACAAGCACAACTTGGTCAGGTACAGCGCCTACTCGAAGGTTATCCAATAAAAATACGGTAAACATACTTGCAAATCATGAGGTAGTTGTTGATACTGACTTATATTTTGAACAAAATACATTCTTGTATGTATATGGGACCTTGTTCATAAAAGGAAATTTAACGATGGAGCAAGGTTCAACGCTTGTTGTGGAACAAGGAGCTGTTCTTGTAGTTTTAGGTAATTTTGATGCAATGCACCATCAAACTTTTATTAATAAAGGCAATATAGCAGTTATGGGAGATATCACTACATCACATCAATCTACCTATTCAAATACTGGAAATATATATGCTGATGCACCATTGCCTACCACAGGGACTCCCCAGCAGCCTGAAAGCAATATTCAAAATAATGCAGTTATGTCAGATATCATGCAAAGGAACGGATACTCATTTA
>JALZND010000385.1:0-1396 GCA_030857845.1 Bacteroidota bacterium
GCCATGGGCCGCGGAAAACCCTTTTTTGCTTTGTCCGGAGGCAAGCCACTGGTTATAGAGCCTTAGCATTTTATTTTCGTCACGTTGTTTCATGACACAAGATTAGTATCTTTAATCTATTTAGAAAATATGGGGTTTATCGGATGGATACGGTTTTTCTCAATAGAGTTATGTGCTTTGGGCGGGGTAATGCCATAAATTAAAATCCCTGTTTTTTTCTCTCTTATCTTTTCTAAAAACATATATTATAAAAATTTTCCCCAATGAAGGAATCAGCACTTAATTAAGTCGATGAATTGCTTTTATCTTTTTTCTTTCCAAAGAGGGCATCTATTGCGGCATCTTCAGCTTTGTTTTCAATTTTATTGCGCCATCTGTTGAGCTGGATTTAAGAAGGACTGTAGAGCAAGCAAGTAAAAGGTATATTGTTTCATGGTAATTAGGGAATTTTTTTAAATTAATGAGAATACCAATTCATTTAAAAATAAAAAAAGAGGATCAATTTTAGATTTTCTATTAATAATGATGTAATATTGAGGTAAAATTAAAGATAAAAATCATTTAATATTTTAATTTCTCAGAATATATTTTTGTAATATTCAAATGTATTTTTATTGATAAAGCTATATTGATCAATTACTTATACATTGAAGAATGATAAGAGACAAAAATAAATCTGGGACTTTGGAGAAAAAGGAATAACACATTCATTAACATTTCCTAAATATGGACGATTTTCTTGCTGCCCGTTCCCAAATGGCGCTTTCCCTGGGGTTTCATATTATATTTGCCTGCATCGGAATGGTCATGCCTTTTTTTATGGCTGTCTCCCATTATAAGTTCCTAAAATCTAAAGATGACCATTACAAGCACCTAACTGTTGCATGGAGCAAGGGGGTAGCTATTTTTTTTGTAACAGGGGCGGTTTCTGGTACTATATTATCATTTGAGCTTGGCCTGCTTTGGCCCCATTTCATGGAACAAGCAGGCCCCATTTTTGGTATGCCTTTTTCCCTGGAGGGTACCGCTTTTTTTATAGAAGCAATTGCTTTGGGTTTTTACTTATATGGCTGGGGCAAGTTTCATCCCTGGTTCCATTGGGCCACGGGTATGGTGGTGGGATTTAGTGGCCTGGCTTCTGGCATATTGGTAGTGGCAGCAAATGGGTGGATGAACAGCCCTTCAGGATTCGATTATATTAATGGCAAATACCTAAATATAGACCCTATAAAAGCCATGTTTAATGATGCATGGTTTTCCCAGGCTTTGCATATGGTATTGGCTGCATTTGTAGCAACCGGTTTTGCTGTTGCTGGTGTACATGCTATTATGCTCCTTAAGAAAAAAAATGTAGAATTTCACTTTCGGGCATTAAAGATAGCTATGGCTTTTGGGG
>JALZND010000385.1:1406-3804 GCA_030857845.1 Bacteroidota bacterium
CAGAAAAGGTGCCGACCTGGTAATTGGGGGCATCCCTGATGACGAATCAGAAAAAGTGTATTATGCAATTAAAATACCGGGTGGCTTAAGCTTTCTTGCCCATGGCGATTTTGATGCTGAAGTGATCGGCTTGGACAAATTTGCCAAAGAAGACCGGCCACCGGTTGCCATTACCCATTATGCTTTTCAGGTTATGGTAGGTTTGGGCATGGCACTGGTGCTTGTTGGCTTGATATTCCTGATTGGTAGCTGGAAGAAAAAGCAATGGATTACTTCAAGATGGTTTTTGAGGATGGTAGCCTTGGCTACCCCGATGGGTTTTATAGCACTGGAAGCTGGTTGGGTGGTAACAGAAGTAGGCCGGCAACCCTGGATCATTTACGGCATCATGAGAACCAAAGATGCTGTAACACCTATGCCAGGGATCCAGTATTCCTTTTACATTTTTACATTTGTATACATATCCCTTAGTTTTGTTGTGATTTTGTTGCTAACCAGGCAGATTAAAGTTGTGCCAAAAATTTATGAAAAACATTCGGTGAATCATATTGAAAAGGAGGGCCATTAATCATGCTTTATATTGTAATTGGATTTCTTTGTGTGGCGGTTCTTTTTTATCTGTTATTTGGAGGTGCAGATTTTGGTGCAGGGATTATTGAACTATTTACTTCCAATAAAAACAAAAAGCTTACCAGGATGCTCACCTATAAGGCTATTGGCCCTATTTGGGAAGCGAACCACATGTGGCTGATCATTACCATAGTTATATTGTTCGTAGGTTTCCCGAAGGTATATTACGTGCTTTCCGTAAACCTTCACATTCCCCTGGTGATCATGTTGTTGGGTATAGTAGCTAGGGGCACAGCTTTTATTTTTCGACATTATGATGCCGTGGTGGACGATATGCAAAAATTGTACAATTTAATTTTTGTTTATTCAAGCTTTATTACTCCTCTTTTTATGGGGATTATAACAGGTTCTTTAATTTCCGGAAATATAGACCCGGGTGCTTCGGATTTCATTGCAGCTTACGTACAGTCGTGGTTTCAATGGTTCCCGCTTTCTGTAGGCCTTTTTACTGTTTCAATTTGTGGGTTTCTTGCAGCTGTGTATCTGGTAGGTGAATCGACTGAAACAGAAGATCAAATAATATTTATTCTTAAGGCCAGGGTTATGAATATATTAACAGTACTTGCAGGCGGCCTGGTGTTTTTTACCTCGGAAATGGAAGGGATTTATCTATTTGGATCTATATTAGGAAAGCTGCCAAGCTTGATCGCCCTGATCTTGGCAACAGTTTCTTTATTCGTCTTATGGGAGTTTTTAGGGAAAAGGAGGAAAGTACTTGTAAGGCTGATAGCAGGGTTCCAGGTTACCATGATCCTTTTTACTTTTGGTAATATTTACCTTCCTGATTTGATTGTTTTCTCTGACGGCTCCACAGTTTCCTTGCTCGAACATGCTGCTATTGGTGGGCCAATTAATACATTGGGCTGGTCGCTTATTATTGGAAGTATATTTATTCTGCCTTCATTGTATTACCTTGTTTGGAGCTTTCAGAAAAATCCTTTGGACGTGAAACATGAGGTGGAATGATAAGCAGAAGCCCTCTTTCTATAAAAGGTTTCATTAAATGTTAGGCAGGAATTTAAAATCAACCTTTAAAATACCTTTTCCTCCACTGTAGTGGATCGCACTACCGTACCGCCAATGCCGTGGTTCATTTATAAAACCAGCTATAACTTTATTATTATGGGGATAATCTACTTTGTTATCAACTACACCTACACTCCACAATTCTATAGGTGAACCTGACCGGGGACCGCCCATATATAAACTATTGAATGCATAGATCCACTACATATTGCCAAACTTTTAAAACGATCTCCAGGGAGCGGTTGAATACTATTGCCTACAGGCCAATGAACCGGAAGACCAGGCTCAAAAAGGATTATCTTACGCCTCTAAATCCTTTTCTAATACTTCTAAATCAGCTCTCCAAGGAGGCGTCAACAAGTCATACACACGTTTTCTGGCTAAACACATTAATAAAACGTATTAAATCCCCTTAGGGCAAATCAGCTTCCTCCAATGAGGTAGGAGTTCAACATGCGCAACAATGAACCGAAGCCCGGCTTCGCATCATTGTTGCTTAATTGTTGTGCGCTTTTATTTTATCTTTTATCAATATTTCATATTCCTCAAGCCCGCCACATAAAAATTAGGGTCAATAATCAATTCATTTTTTAGCGTCTTTAGTATACTCATGTGTCCAATTGGTTGTTGGGTGAATCAATTGCTCTTTGTTATCAAGTTTTACTTTCAATGGCATATCAAATCCAAGTACGGCATTTATCCATCGATACGCAATTTTGTTATATTTAAAATAGTACTCTAA